>JBJECJ010000018.1:0-18672 GCA_051870955.1 Paludibacteraceae bacterium
AGAGTGTACCAGCGTACCAGCGTACCAGCAGTTTCTATAAACTCACCCGCGCGCGCGTACGTATATAGTTTTAGAAAACTACTGGTACGCTGGTACACTGGTACAGTGGTACAGTGGTACAGTGGTCAGATAACCGCGGGCGAGACGCCCACGTCCCCAGTGGTTAGTGGTCAGTGGTCAGTGGTTAGATAACCGCGGGCGAGACGCCCACGTCCCCAGTGGTTAGTGGTTAGATAACCGCGGGCGAGACGTACCTGACCCCAGTGGTTAGTGGATAGTGGTCAGTGGTCAGTGGTCAGGTGCATCGGTACGCTCTTCTTGATTCTTGTATTACCCGTTATATCATACAAAAACCGCCCCGAGTCTCCTCGGAGCGGCAGTAAAACGATTTGATGAACAAAAATCAATTATTCAGCAGGTGCTTCCGTAAAGCGCATCGTGAACTCGTAGGGGAAGGTTACGTTCTCAGGAAGAACCAAGTTGTCACCTTGTGCCCACTCTTGTTTTCCGTCAGCAGTCAGAACGAATACCTTGAACTGCATACCGGGCTCAACTTTACCCTTGTAAGTGTACTTGCCATCTTCTCCTTTAACCATTTCGCGATCAGACTCACCCCACGCCTTTTCTGTGAAGTTGCCGGTGAAAATCATAGTACCATCAGGAATCACATCGTCAGCGGCGGGAACAAATACCATCTCTGCGTCAAGAAGTACTACCTCTGCGCACTCGGATTTTTGCCATTCATCCACCTTTACGAATACGACACCGGAACCTTTTACTTGGAGATTACCATCATCGGACATATTCCATTGTGCAGACGTCTCTTCTTCGTTTACAGTCCACTTGGAAGCCTGACCTTGCCAACTACCATCACCTGCATAAATAAGACAAATCTTACCTGCCAGCAAAACATCCTCAAAGAAAGGAACCTCACCGAGTTTCAAAGTCAGTTTGTACCAATTCTCAAAGCCACTGATAGGCTCGAATTTTGCGCACTCATCAGGAGAAGCACTACCCGTACCATCAGCCTTCAAGTAAGTGTCAGCACCTGACCAAGCAGCACCATCAACAGTACCCTTGAACGCGATACCGTGGCACTCGGAACCTGCAGGAATCTCAATAGCGAGCGTTACATAGCCCTCTTCAGGTTTAGCAATCTCAGGAATGCTGGAACCAGCACCGCTACCGGTAACCGTAACGTTTACAACAGCGGAAGCCTCACCTACCTTAGCAGTAACAACGGTCTGACCTTCTGCCACACCGGTGATGTTACCTTCTGCATCAACCGTAGCAATAGCCTCAGAGGCAGTAGTCCAAGTTACATCGCCGGTTGCTTTAACTACCTTCACTTGTTGGGTTTCACCAACCTTAAGACTCAACTCGTTAAACATCAGTTTAACTTCATCTGCGTCTTTACTTCCGGGTTTGCAAGATGCAAAGCCCATCACGAGAGCCGTAACGGCTAACGCAATCGAAAAGATTTTCTTCATTTTCATGATAAAAATTTTTAATTAGTTAGTTGTTGATTGAATTGTTTATTTGACTATATTGTCTTTTGCTTAATATCCGTCATTCTGAACGATATTCGGGTTGGATACCACGTCCGTTTCCGGTATAGGATAGATGGCGTAGTGCTTGTCAATATTTGCCACTTCCGTATTCCAAGCATCTTTCGTCTCGAACGATTTCACAGCCTTTGTATTGCTGCCGGAACGTCCTTCCCAAGTACGAGTAACGCCCTCACCTACGAACTGTCCGAAGCGAATCAAGTCAATACGGCGACGTCCCTCGTGGTAGAACTCTCGCAACCACTCGTCAAGAAGTTCGTCTTCCGTAAGGTCTGCCTCTGTGAAAAGGGCAGCGTTGGCACGCTCACGCACTTTATTAACGTAAATCAGTGCGTCTGATTTCTTACCTTGACGATAGAGGGCTTCTGCTAAGGTCATATATGCCTCCGAGGCACGCATGATAGGTACATCTGCATCGCACCAGAAGTTATCATGTTGCGGCACGATATAACCGTCGGGCTTTGCTATGGGTTGGAGGTTCTCGTCAAATTCCGTGGAATAGAGATTTGTCCACTTGCAAATACCCCAGCAACCATCAAATCCTTCTCCATTGGCTGGTACAACACCCGTAAAATCTTTTTGGTTGACCTTTTCCTCATTGGTGGTAGGGTCCACATAGGTATTGCGAGCCGTGAACATAGCGCGAGCATCGTGAGCGATAGCCGGCATTGCGAACTCGTCAGCAGCAGTACCTAATGCTTCTATCTCGGCAGGGGTTTTGCCTTGGAAGAACACCTTCACCAATTCCGGGCATGCACGCCAGCAACCCCAAGTATTACCGGATGTACCGCACTCGTTCATATTTGTATTACGAGTGGAGCATATCGTGTAATGTGAGCCTGCATAGGAACGGATATTCGCGCCATCACATGCGGCGAGGAAAATCATCTCCTCCGGTGCTGCCACATCGTTATCACCCATAAAGATGTGGGCATAAGGCTTGTGGAGAGTAGGATACGCATCCACCAACTCTTTGGCTACTTGCTCTGCAGCAGCCCATTGGGCAGTACCCGTATAGACTTCTGCATTCAGGTACAAACGTGCCAGAAGCATCTTTGCTGCATCTTTGCTGACACGATAGGTCGTGGTGGCGCTTTTCTCGCGAAGGTCGCTCATAAAACCATGCGTAGCGTCCGCAGTAACTTTGTAACTTTCCAAGGGTTGCCGGGTCTTGTGATTGATATATACTTGACCGTTATGCCCTGTGGTAATCTCATTTACCAGCCACTGATAGAGACTGGCTCTGTCTATCTGCTCGGGGTCGGCAGTGGAAACTGTAACTGTGAAAGGCACATTACCGAACATATCCAACATGTGGTAGTAGTTGATGGCTCGAATAAAACGCACTTCCGCACGACGTACAACAGCCTCCTCATCGGTAACACCTTCTGTCAAGTCCAAATAGTGGTTTGACATGGTGATTGCATAATTCAAGCGGTTATAGAGTTTGGAGATGAAGCCGTTAGAGGGAACCCAATACAGCATCAATAAGTCGGAGCAACCATCATCTCCACGCCATGTCCACCAGCCGGCATCTGTCGGGAACTCATTGAGTACGCACAAGGTACGATAGAATCCCGAGTAGCCCTCATCGTTAGAAACAATGTCAGCATCGCCGCCACCGCCCGTTTGACCCGTCTGAACAAACGATACAAAGAGTTTGTTGTATAGTTGGTCTATAATCTGCTGCTTGTTGTGTTCATTCATCTGCACGACATTTGGGTCGATAGGCTCCAAATTCATACATGCAGAGAATCCGCAAATTACCAAAGCAGCCAAAATGATTTTCTTTACATTTTTCATATCTGCTACAATTAAATAAGGGTGTTGAACAAATTAGAAGTTAAGGCTCAAACCGATAACCGTTGACATAGAGCGCGGGTACATATTGTTGTCAATACCACCTGCAACCTCAGGGTCAAGACCGGAATACTTCGATACTACGAAAGGATTGCTAACCGTGCAATAAACACGTCCGTTAACCACGGAGTTCTTCGGAGCGAACGAGTAACCAAGCGTGATGTTGTCGCAACGGAGGAACGATGCGTTCTCAACAAAGGCAGTAGAGAGCACGCCATCGGTCTCATTGCGGAGATGGTTACCGTCTATATAGTAAGCGTTGTAAGCATTGCGGAGTACGCTATGATAGCCCTCGAACTTCGCGTCGTAGATAGCGGTAACGTACTGAAGTTGGTCTTGCAGCACGGAGTTGTAAACATAGTTGCCGATATTTGCACGGAACGTAATACCAAGGTCAACACCGAAGAACTGGAACTTGGTATTGAAACCCATTATCACCGGAGCCGCTGCGCTATGGTAGAATATCTTGTCGCTTGCCGTCAGTTCATAATCTGCATCGCCCGGCAATGCGTCCGGATGGTCTTGGTCAACCATGTACAGCAGACCGGTGTTGGGATTTGTCTTGGTCTCATACACATAGAACGAGTTAGCCTCATGTCCTACGGCATTTGCCTGCGTGTACTGACCGTTGCCAATACCGGAACCGGTGTTATACTCGTAATAACCGGGGTCATCAGATGCGGTCAACTTTGTAATACGGTTTTTGTTCCATGTTACATTGTAACCAATGTCCCACTTGAAGTTTTTCATATCAATAGCAACTGCATTGATAGCAAACTCAACACCCGTATTGTATAGCGAACCTACGTTTTTGATAACCTGAGTCTTGAAGTTTGCACCGGCAGGAATATCCACGCGGTTAATGAGGTCATCCGTAACGCGATAGTAGTAATCGATGTTACCGCTGATGCGGTTGTTCAGGAATGCAAAGTCCATACCCACGTTATAGGTTGTAGTTTTCTCCCAAGTAAGGTCGGGGTTGTACTCATTCGGACGATAGGTAGGATAATATACATATCCGTCTTGACCAATAACGTAATCTACGCCTTCCTGTTTTCCGTCCAAATTCACTTGACCAACCTTTTCACCCAACGTAGAGAGGGCACCTGTTCCTTCGCGGCTTTCTACATATACCGGGAGATATTGGAAGTCGCCTTGGTTCAAGTTCTGCTGACCGGTAATACCATAACCCAAACGGAGTTTCCAGTCATCCAACCAGTGTACGTCACGGAAGAAAGATTCTTTGATTTTCCATCCCAATGCGACCGAGGGGAATACGCCCCAACGACAATCAGGTGCAAAACGAGTGGAGGCATCTGCACGGACGGTAGCGGTAAGCATAATCTGATTCCAACCAATCCAATTTGCACGACCGAAGAACGATAGCAATGCGGACTGCGTACCCCAATCATACGTTGTGAAATTGTACGAGTTGTCTCCGCCTTCCACGTATGCATTATTGGTCTCAGGAATAGAGCCGCCGCCCTCACTGTGGGTTACACGGTGGAATTTCTGATACTCTCCACCCACCATGATATCGAAGTGCTGACGAGCATCCTCAAAATCTTTGTAGTATTGCAAGTATGCGTTGAACAACAGGTTGTATTTCTTCTCATTGGCAAATCCCTCATAGCCATAGTATCCATTACCCGCATTTTGGATGTACGGATTGATGGAAGTAGTCTGCTTACCATACGAGTAGTCTGCACCGAAATTGGCGTGAATACGCAAATCTTCCAAGCCATGTATCTTGTAATCTCCTTCCAAGTTTCCAACGAATGCACCTGAGTGTGCACGGTCGTTGGTCATCTCCAATGTGTTCAAGGGGTTGGCTGCCGTCTCTTTGTTGAACATATACGTCCAAGTCGGGTCGTTCAGCGTAGATGCACCCTGTGTGCGCCCAAAGTAACCGCCGAAGTGTTCTAACGATTCGTCATACACGGGTACGGTCGGGTCAAATGCTACCGCAGCACCTACCACACCGGGGGCATAACGATTGTAGATATACATTCCTTTGGCGTTGAGGTTGAAAGTAAGGTGTTTGTCCAAGAACGAAGGATTCAAGTTCATGCTTACCGTCAAACGCTGCATGTTAGAGGTCTTGATGATACCATTTTGGTCGGTATAGCCAACAGAGAAACGATAGGGCATGTTCTTTGTACCACCCATCAGAGAAATGTTATGGTCTGTAGAAACCGCAGGGCGATAGATTTGGCTCTGCCAATCGGTATTCTCCACACCCAGTTTGTTTAACTTGGCATTGCTAAGTTTCAGTTCTTGTGCGTATTGGCGCAGTTCATCACCCGTAAACACATCCATCGTCTGCAACAACGTGCTTACGCTTACATTGCCGGCATAACTTACTTTCAGTTTTTGGTTAGCCGAACCTTTCTTCGTGGTGATAATGATGACACCGTTGCTCGCGCGCGAACCATATATAGCAGTAGCGGACGCGTCTTTCAGCACGGTAAACGACTCGATATCATTCGGGTTAACCATAGAGAGCGGGTTAGCCACACCTTTGATACCATCATTATCCATAGCCAAACCGTCTATCACAATCAGAGGGTCGTTGCTTGCAGACAGAGACGAACCGCCGCGGACACGGATAGTAGCCGAAGAACCGGGGGTACCATCGCCGGCAACCACAGACACGCCGGCAATCTTACCGGCAATCATGTCTTGCGCCGTGGTGGTCAAACCCTTGTTCATGTCGTCAGGCTTGATAGCGGTTACAGAACCGGTGGCATCGTGCTTCTTCACTACGCCGTAGCCCACAACCACTACCTCGTCCAGCAACTCGGAGTCTTCGCCCAGCGCTACGCGCATGTTAGCGGTGGCGGGAAGAGTCTGAGACTTGTAGCCCATGTAACTGATTTCCAGTTGGGCACCCTGCTTTACGGTCAACGCGAAGTTACCGTCAAAGTCGGTAATCGTACCATTGGTTGTGCCCACCTCAATGATGTTCGCGCCAATGACGGGCTCTGCCGTCTTGGCATCTACTACGACACCCGAGACCTGCACCTGTGCAAATGCTGTGGCAGAGCCCAGCAGCAGGCACAACAGCCCGAGCAAAAATGTCTTGTTTCTCATCATAAAAGATTTGTTAGTTAGTATTTTGTGTTGATTGTTGATTTTGTCTTCTCCAAATTCCTCGCAGCCCTCTCGCTATCGGGCTTCCGCCAACCCCGCGACGCAACAGTTTAAACGTTCGTCTAAACTGTCGCGTTTTTGACCTATTTTAGACATCATCTTGAAAAACCAGAAGCACCTGTTTCGGAGCGTTGGTATTTTTGCATAAAAAGTTGTATATACAGTCCTAAAACTGCATAAAAAGATTCGTCAAACTCTCGAAACAGTCTCGCTTATGTTCCGATAATGTTCCGATAATGTTCCGATAATGTTCCGATAGCGTCTCGATGAGATTTCTATACAAATCAAGAATGTATATACAATAATTTGAGAGCCGTTTTTGCGGGTCATTTTTTGTGTATCAGAATGCTTTTTTGAGACTTTTGCCTATGGATGGCGGTCGTGCACAAAAAATATAGTCGCAATATAGCAGATGACATCCGGAAATCCCCATCTACACTCTCTTTTCGGTCGGGGAAAATATAGAATGAAAAGAAAAAATCAGGTCGTTTTCATGCGGAAGAAATGCAAGACAAAGGGATAAAAAAGTCCGTTTTTATGTTGTAAAACATATAATCAACTATTGCATAAATAAAAACTGCTATCGGATTATTTTTTTTTGTGAAAAAATTTGTATGTTTGAAAAAAATGTAGTAATTTTGCGTCGATTTTGATGTCAGAATAGACGAACGTTTAAACTGTTGCGTCGCGGGGTTGGCGGAAGCCCGATAGCGAGAGGGCTGCGAGGAATTTGGAGAAGACAAAATCAACAATCAACACAAAATACTAACTAACAAATCTTTTATGATGAAGAACTTATTCCTTTGCGTAATGTGCGTTGTGTGCCTTGCTGTCGGGCTTGTCTCTTGCAAGTCCGATGTGGATGTATTCGGCACAAATGATACCATTACTCAAGCAACTCTCTCGAAAGCGCATGCTTATGCCGTGGCAGAGCAGGGCTTGAAGTATCGGGTGATTGAGTACACGCTTGCCAAAGACGGTACCGGAACTCGTGTGGAACGTTTGTTTGGCGATGGTGTTACGACTATGGACCAAACGAAAAACTTGACCTATGCGTTGGGCGATTATCAGAACGCTTATGCTACTCGCTTGATTGACATTGCTTTTGCGGACGGCACTACCGAACAAAAAGTATGGGAAGGCGGCGTATTGAGCGATGAAGAACACGCCTATTCCTCTTCCAAAGTGGCAGACGCTTTCAAGACCATTTACACCGATTTGTCCAATACCGATTGGGCGTACAATGAGAAAACTTTATGGGTTGACACCATCCCGATGGATTCTCTCAAATATGATTCGGTTTACCAAAAAGTGAAAGACCCCGTTACCGGCGAGGTGTTGAAGAATGCTGCCGGCGGCGACTCTATTGCTAAGGTGCTAAAGGTGGACACTATCCGTTGGAATGAATACGATACTATCGGCGCAAAAACCAACCTTGATATACGCATGACGCTGAAACGAGAGTCGAATGCCAACATTGGTTCTTATACTTACGATTATAAGGAATTCGCGCGCGATAGCGTGGTTACGCACGACAGTGTGCGCAGTGTAGTGGATTTCCATTGGGGCTTTGCTTCCGTTACCTCTGCTAAGAAAGCAACCGTGATAGGTGTGCTGGCTGCAGACACCGTAACGCTGGAAATCTCTGACTTTGCGAAGAAAGACAAGGTACTGATGCTGGAAGGAAAGAAACTTAAATTGCAATAACATACCATGAAAACGATAAATTCTAATTTTTGGCGCTCAGTAGTCTGCCTTGTCTTGATGTTGACCGGCATGAGCGCATACGCACAGAGTACCGTTACCGGAACGGTGGTGGAAGCCGCTACAGGCGAGCCCGTCATCGGCGCGAACATCATCGCAGTGGGTACTACCAATGGTACAATCACCGATTTCGACGGAAACTTCACACTGATGGTTGCAGAAGGTGCTAATCTCGAAATCAGTTACATGGGTTACAAGACCGTTACTCTCCCCGCCAAGAACGGCATGCGGGTAATGCTCTCTGAGGATACCGAGTTGCTGGACGAAGTGGTGGTAGTAGGCTACGGTGTGGTTAAGAAAAACGACGCCACGGGTTCCGTAACCGCCATCAAGCCCGATGACATGAACAAAGGTCTGAATACCAACGCACAAGAGATGATGCAGGGTAAGATTGCCGGCGTGGTAGTAACCTCCGACGGCGGTACCCCGGGCGCAGGCTCTACGATTCGTATCCGCGGTGGTTCGTCCCTCTCGGCAAGCAACAGCCCGCTGGTGGTCATCGACGGTCTGGCAATGGATAACAACGGTATCCCGGGTGCGGCGAACCCCCTCTCGATGGTCAACCCGAACGATATCGAGACCTTCACGGTGCTCAAAGACGCTTCCGCAACCGCCATCTACGGTTCGCGTGCGTCCAACGGTGTCATCATCATCACGACCAAAAAAGGTAAAGCAGGCAGCAAGCCCAAGTTCTCCTACGAGGGTAATGTGTCTATCAGCAACCTGACTAACCGCATGGAGGTGTTCACCGGCGATGAGATGCGCTCGTATGCCAACGCAATCGGTCTGGACGCTTCCAAACTGCAACGTATCGGCGACGCCAACACAGATTGGCAAGACCAGGTATATCGCACGGCTATTTCTACTGACCACAATTTCTCCGTTACCGGTGGTACGAAACACATGCCTTATCGTGCTTCTATCGGCTATACGCTCAACAACGGTACCATCAAGACATCGCAGATGCAGCGTGTTACCGCCAGCGTCAGCCTGTCGCCCTCGTTCTTCGATAAGCACTTGAATATCAACTTCAATGCGAAGGGACTATATATCCGCAACAGTTATGAGGCAGGTGTCGTAGGCGCGGCTATCGCGATGGACCCGACCATGCCCGTGAGAGGCGGCGCGAAGAACCCCTTTGGCGATGAACTGATTTCCGACCAAGTGATTAACGATTTCTTCGGTGGTTACTACCAACCTACCGTTACTGCCAACTACAACGATGACACATGGCAATACGCCAACGATGAGCAATCAACCGCTAACCCTGTGGCTTCGCTCAATCAACAGTCGTCTATTGCCAACTCCGGTTCGTTTGTCGGCAACTTGGAGGCTGACTACCAGATTCACGGTTTCGAAGACCTGCGCCTGCACGCCAACTTCGGTGCAGACTACTCCTACGGTAAGCAACGCTATGTGAATAGTGCTTTCGGTACGGCTAACCACTATTACGGCTGGAATGGCTACGACGAGAAGAACAAGTACAACTTGCAGTTCAACTGCTATGTGCAGTACTACAAAGACTTCACCGAGACCCAACACTTCGACATCATGGCGGGTTATGAGTGGCAACACTTCTACAACGACTATGTGAACACCGGCAATGGTCTCATTCGCGATACGAACAACGACCCCGAGAAACGCGGCGTGGCATATCCTGTGTCCAACTCTTCTTCCAAGACCGAGAGTTACTTGGTATCGTTCTTCGGTCGTTTGAACTATATCGGTTGGAACCAGTTGATGCTTACCGCCACAGTCCGTGGCGACGGTTCCTCGCGCTTCGCGCCTGACCACCGTTGGGGCGTGTTCCCCTCTGTGGCACTCGGTTGGAAGATTAAAGAGACCTTCTTGAAGGATAACAACGTGGTGAGCGACCTGAAACTGCGTCTCGGCTACGGTATCACCGGACAGCAGGAAATCAACCAAGGTGATTATCCCTACATGGCTACCTATACCATCGCACAAGAACATGCTTACTATCCCATCGGCGGTGAGTCCTGCTATGTAATTGACGGCTTCGGAAACCCTGTAACTGACGCGGAAGGCAACTACGTATATACCTCCTACCGCCCGAATGCATACAACAGAGACTTGACTTGGGAGAAAACGACTACCTACAACGCCGGTATCGACTATGGCTTCCTCAACGGACGTGTAACAGGTGCTATTGACTACTATTTCCGCCAAACAGATGACCTGCTCAATACCATTCCGGTGGCTGTGGGAACCAACTTCCGCAATAAGGTCATCTCCAATGTCGGCTCGCTAACCAACCAAGGTGTGGAGTTCTCCATCAATGCAGTGGCTGTCGATACCAAGAACTTCAAGTGGGACTTGGGCTACAACGTTACCTACAACGAGAATAAGATTACCAAACTGAACACGGGCGAAGACCAGACCCCTATCCCCACGGGAGGTATCTCTTGCGGTACGGGTAACACCATCCAGCGCCATGCGGTAGGCTATGCGGCTAACTCGTTCTACGTCTATGAGACGGCTAAGGCGACCAACGACAAAGGAGAAACTTTCTATTACGTGGTTGACCGCTCCGGCGACGGCAAGATTACCGAAGATGACCAGTACTATTACCACAGCCCTAATGCACCTGTTACCATGGGCTTCCAGACCAAGTTCCAGTTCTTCGGTTTCGACTTGGGTATCTCCTTGCGTGCTAACATCGGCAACTACGTGTACAACGATGTGCTGGCTGCCAACTTGCAGTACTGCGAGGCAAGCAACCTCTATCGAAACGGATACCACAACCTGCTGCGCAGTGCCTACGACACCTACTACAACGTAGGTATGAAGTCCGACCAAGTATATGCCAACGAGAACGGTATGGGTAAGTTCTCCGAGTGGTATCGTCTGGACTATTTCGTGGAGAACGCTTCCTTTATGCGTATCGACAACATCACGCTGGGCTATTCATTCCAGAAGCCGAAAATCTCAGGTCGTGTGTACGTTACCGTGCAGAACCCCTGCGTGATTTCCAAGTACAGCGGTCTTGACCCTGAGGTGTTCGGCGGTATAGACAACAATATCTACCCGCGCTCCATGACCTCGCTGCTCGGACTTAGCCTGCAATTCTAACCATTTGTTTAACCCAATTGATTTTTATTCGCTATGAGAAATAATTTGAAATATATTGCGGTTGCTTGCGGACTGATGTTTGGTCTCTCGGCTTGTGTGCAAGACTTGAATACCGAACCTATTGACAAGAACTCCGCCACCGCGTTTAATCAAGACGCCGTCTTCTCAAAGTGCTACGCCACCTTGGCTACCACCGGTCAGAAAGGACCGGACGGCGACTGCGATATCGACGACTTGGACGAGGGTACGTCTTCGTTCTACCGTATGATGTGGGAACTCAATGAGTTCGGCACCGACGAAGGTTGGTGGATATGGAACGATGTCGGCTTGGCGGATATCCGCGTGATGAACTGGAACGGCGACAATGCCTTGGTGAAAGGGTTGTACTACCGCCTCAATATAGACATCAAGATTTGCAACCACTTCTTGTTCAACACCGAGGGTGCTACCGACGAGAAGACCCTGCAACAGCGCGCCGAAGTGCGTTTCATCCGCGCCTTCAACTATTGGTATCTCTTGGATATGTTCAAGGTTGCTCCTTTCAGCACCAGCGAGTCCAGCGAGTTGCCCGAGTTTGTGGAGCGTCCGGCGTTGTATGAATGGCTGGTAACCGAACTCAAAGAACTGACCGAAATCCTGCCCGAAGAGCGCTTGTCTATTTATCGTATTGACAAGTATGCCGCATGGATGTTGCTCGCGCGTACCTATATCAATGCCGAGGTCTATACAGGAAAAGCCGCGTGGGAGGAAGCCAAGAATGCCGCTGACAAAGCGATGTCCGGTCCCTATTCGCTTCACAAGACCACGGTTACTTCTGCCGAGGGTATCAAATACTCTGCTTATCAGCAGTTGTTCATGGGCGACAACCACAAGAACGGCGCACAGTCGGAAATCATGTTGCTCGCATACCAAGACGGCGTGTACTGCCAGTCATGGGGAGGAAGCCGTTTCGTAGTGAACATGGTGCGCGACGCAGGTATGGTGCCCGCCGGCTCTGCCGATACGTGGAAATGTTTCCGCTCCAGCCCTGAGTTTATTTACAAGTTTGTCGATGAAGAGACAGCCCCCACCATCAAGGCGGACGAATATCAGATGCCGGCTCTCTTGGGCGACGACCGCGCAATCATGTGCTCCTATGTGGATGCCAACTCTACCGATTCGTTGGCGGAGAAGTCGTGGAAACTGATGGGAACGCAGACGGCTGAGTTCTACGACTGCTGGGCTGTGCTCAAGTTCACGGGTGTGCCCTCCACTGCCGACCGCCCCTCCAAGGCGGTTACCACAGACCCCAACTGGCCCGATACCGACCTGCCTTGGCTGCGCGTGGCAGAAGCCTATATGATTAAGGCAGAAGCCCTATTCCGTTTGGGAGACAAAAACGGCGCGTTGGCTATCATCAACAACGACATTCGCTCGCGTGCCAACGCTGCGCCGCTGACCGACTTGGATGAGGCGACGCTCTGCGATGAGTACTGCCGAGAGTTCTACTGCGAGGGACACCGCCGCTCCGACTTGGTGCGCTTCAACCGTTTTGCAGGTCCAAAAGCAGACAACAACCGATACAACTGGGAAGGACGCGCAGGAAAGAACTCAGGAGACAACAACTTTGCCTCTACCGATGAGAAATGGAACTGGTATCCTATTCCGAACGATGACAAAGCATCGAACAAAAACTATGCTAACACCCAAGGGGATGGCTATTAAACAGAACACAAAGACACAAGTCTTTTTTTATAAAACAATTATTAACAACCAACTAAATTATTTTTTAGCATTATGAAAAAGTTTTTTATGGCATTTCTTGCCGTAGCAACCATCGCCATGGTAGGTTGCAAACAAACCAACACCCCGGACACCCCTGACACTCCCGATGAGCCGAAAGTAACTGCTCCTACCGCAGAGGATTTGGCAGACTACATCGAGGAAGGTAAGTTCGTTGTCGCTGTAAGTTTCGAAGAGACCGTTTGCAACGACCTTGTATTTGCCGGCTCGTACAACGGCTGGGCTACCACTCCCGCTGACATGCTTCATTTCGAGGCGCTCAATGGCTTTGAGGGTTGGTATGTAGTGGCTGTTCCTTCTTTGCTCAACGAGGATGGTACGCTCAACAACGAGGGTAAACCCGTTCAGTTGGCAAGCGACGGCTCTTTCTCTTGGGACTATCAGACCGGTGATGTGGCTTCTTGGACGCTTATTTCCGGTAGCGTAGAAATCTCTGAGGGATATGCCGGTGAGTCGAACTTGAAGAACTATGACCCTGCAAATGGTCCTATCGTTTTGAAGTCCGCTTACTTCAAGAACAACAACAGTCCTTGCGTTCAAGCCGTAGAGCACGACTATACCGTAGTTGCTAAGGTGCCCGCAGGCTTCGACCCCTACATCATTGGCGACTTCAACGGTTGGTCTACAGGTGTGGCTATGGAGTTGCAAGCAGATGGTTCCTACAAGTATCAGTTCAAAGATGCTGAGAACCACGGCTTCAAACTCAAAGGTGATGCTGACACTTGGGACAACGAAATCCTTCACCGCGGCACCAACGCTGAGACCGGTGAGGAAGAGTGGCAGACGCTCAACAACGTTACACTCGGTGCAGAGACCACCATCACCCTTGACTACAGCGGTGCTGACTACAAGTGGGCAAAATCTGAGTAATCAGTTTACTGATTTACCAAACCGCCGCTCCGAGGAGACTCGGGGCGGTTTTTTGTATGCAGCAGGATGAATCCTGGAACCAAGAATAAGAATGACAAGATAGTATGCAAAGTAAAAAACGATGATGGTGTGCCAAGTAGAAAAGTACACTTGTTATGCAAAAGAGGTAATTTGCTATCAAAATACCTTTCTCCCTTGCATATTCAAAAAAATATCTGTACCTTTGCAGGCGCAATTTCTCAATGACGATGACGACCGTCTGTGGGAAGAATTAACGAATAATTACACGGCAATTACACGTTAGAAAATAATACAATATATTTGGATAATTGTTGAGAATATTTGTCCAAAAGAAAGAGACTTTATTTCGCGTTTGTCAACAATAATTCATGTTCATTAACTATGCGTTTGCGTTTTTGGTTAGATAATAGCCGCAAGATTGCGCTGCCTCAGTCGGCGTTGCCTTGCTTGACGGCGATAGTGCTCTGCATAGGGCAGGATGGGTTCGTATGGTGGCTGGCGTTGCCGGTGCTGTTGGGCGTGTGTGCTGCCCACCTTGGCATGAACCTCGCCGACGATTATTTTGATTTCAAGCACGACTCGCGCGTGCGCTCAGAGATATGCAGCACCAGTGTCCGTGCCCGTATGGAGAAATGCCACTACCTGCTGTCCGGCGAAGCCACCTTGCACCAGTTGGGCATAGCAATATGCTGTTTCTTAGGGTTCGCGTCAATCATGGGCTTGGTGGCGCTGGTGGCGCAGTGGTTGCTCCACGGCTGGCAGGCGGCGATGGGCATCGTGCTCTACGCCGCGCTGGGGCTGTTTTTCGGCTTAGAATACTCCGGCAAGCCCTTGGAACTGGGTTTCCATGGCTTGGGAGAACTGGTCATTGGCTTGCTGTTCGGTCCGCTCAACATGCTTGGCGTGCAGGCGGCGATGACGGGGCAACTCTTCTCGTGGCAGATGTTAGCGGCGGGAGTGGCGGTCGGATGTCTGGTTATCAACATCGTCTATGTCCATTCCGTGATGGAGGTCAATGCCGATGCCACGCTCGGCAAGATGACCTTTGCCCGCCTGCTCAACGAGCGGCGAGACGGGTGTGCCCGCCCGAGCGGTAACTTCCGGATGTTGTTCTTCATAGCGGTCTTTGCGATAGTGCCTTTCGTGCTCTTGGGTGTCGGGATTGCTTTGCAGTGGTGGAGTCCGTGGTATCTGCTCACGTTGCTCACGCTGCCGATGTCTGTCTTCCTGATTTATTCCACCTACCGTTTCGTGCACAACCTGCCGCGGCAAGACCAACCGCGCTGGTGGATGGGGCCGATGGGCAACTGGCAGGCGTATGTGGAAGCGGGCATGGATTGGTTCCTCTTCCGCTGGATTCTCGCCCGCAACATCTGCACGTTCTTCTGCCTAATCCTAATGTTTGTACATATTGCCCTCTTACTACTTAATTCATAATTCTTAATTAAACATGAAGCGTTTATTTGTTTTGCTGGTCGGATGCCTGCTTAGCCTGCCGCTGCTGCGGGCGCAGGATGTGATTATCACTACGGGGGCGAACCGTATCAATGCCACCGTGATTGAAGTGGGGGAGAAAGAAATCTCCTACAGGTTGTATGATGTGCAGGACAGCCGTCTCTTCACCATCCCGAAAGAGGACGTGGTAACCATACTGATGGAGAACGGCAAGGTGCTGGTCTTCGGCAATCCTTGCGTACAGCCTGAGACCGACCCTGTCTTGGAGGCGCACCCTATCCTCCCGGGGGCTATCACGAAGCAGGATGGCGACTATTTCCTGAATGCCGCGGGCGTTACAACCAAACTGAGTGAGGATGCCTATTTGCGTTTCATTGCTCACAACTGCCCCGAGGCATGGCAGAGTTACCAGAAAGCCGACCACCTCTGGTCGCTGGGTTGGCGTTTCTTCGGCTCCGGTATGGCGGGACTGGTCCTCGGTGCACCCGTTTGGGGCGTGGGTATCGTGTTGCAGAATAAGTCGATGGTGAACCAGCCGCAGGCGTACTACGGCATAGGCATGGAGTATGCGGGTATCATCCTCATGGCGGCGGGTGCGGCGCTCACCGTGGCATCTATCCCCATGCTCTCCGTCGGGCAGCACCGCCGACAGAACTCCCATGAGGTCTATAACGCCTGCTACCTTGAGCAGCAACATATCTCCGCGCCGCAAGCAGATTCGCAAGTAAGTCTGAACTTCCAAGTCTCAGGCAACGGGGTAGGGGTGGCGTTGCATTTCTGATTAGTGGGGAAATCTTAACAATAGTACATTTTCGGGGTGGTTTGCTCTTGCTTCCGACCCGCGAGAGACCCGCGGTCGACCCGCGAAAAAGACCCGAGAAGGTCGCGGCAGGGTGAATCTTAATAATCGTACTATTTTTAGGAGGCTTATCTTTACCTTTTATCTTTCGTTCTTACTCTTTCAACTCTTCTCTTTGATGATGCCGGCTTGGTAGGCGGCGAGGAGGTGCTGGAGGTTGGTTATCTGCTGTTGGAGTTCTTTTCCGCGGTCGGTGTCGCGCACACGGATACGGTGGCGGCTGAAGTCCTCGAGCAGGGTGCGGTTGTGGATGTCGCTGCCGGATAGGATAGCCTGCTCGCGGCTCTCAAACGACTCATGCTCCACGAGTTGGATTCCGTGGCTGTTGTAGATAAGCGTGTAGCCGGCGATACCCGTCTTCTCCTGGTAGGGCTTGCTGAATCCGCCGTCTATCACAAACCGCTTGCCCTCCGCGCGGATAGGCGTCTCGCCTTTGATGGTGCGCACGGGGATATGCCCGTTGATGATACGCCCCGTCTCGGGGTCGAGCCCGAACTCGCGCAGTATCTGCTCGCATATATCGCGGCGGTTTGCCAGTTCGTAGTAGGCTCCCTTCTGCTCTTTCCACAGCGCTTCATCGTCAATGAAGTAGCGCTCGAACGTGGTCATCTTGTCTTTGTTGTAGAGCGGCGAGTGTGCCCCCTGCCAGAGGTAAAGCATGTAATCCAGCGCGTTGTCTTTCTCGGTGCCCGTACCGTAGTAGGCGGTGCGCACCACTTCGTCTATGCGCTCCATCAGCGCCCGTCCGCGCACCTGTTCGCCGCAGACGTCCACCGTGGTGAACGACCCGTCGGCGTTCAGTGGGATGGCGGCATGGTAGAGCAGGAAGCCGTTGCGGACAAGGAAAAGCGAGCCGTGCTGGTAGAGTCGCTTCAGGTCGCGCTGCATCTTCTCCGACTTGCGGAACGAGCGCGCCAGTTGCACCATCAGTTCCTCCTCCTCGGGCGAGAGAGAGTAGGGGTGCTTCGCATTGACGGTAGGCAGGTTGCGGTCGGTGAGAGGGTAGGTGGTGCCCTGTATGCGGATGGTGCCCGCGGCGAGGTCTATCTTATCCAGCAGCAAACGGTCGTCCATCTTCCACTCGGGATGGCGGAGGATGGTCTGCCCCTCCAACTTAAACTGTATGATAGCCATCGCCTTGTGCATCTTCGCCATGAGTTGTGCGGAGCGCGTCAGGCGCGGGTTGTTCTCGAAGTCTTTCGTCTGGAAGACGGTGCAGGGGTCGTTGCCGTAGGTCTCCATGGCGAAGTTCGCCAGTGGCAGGAGGTTGATACCGTAGCCTTCCTCTAATGTCTCGATGTTCGCATAGCGGATAGAGACGCGCAGCACGGTGGCGATGAGGGCGAGGTTGCCCGCCATAGCGCCCATCCACTCGATGTCGTGGTTGCCCCACTGGATGTCGTAGTCGCGCACCCACGAGAGGGTATCCATGATTTGGCTCGCTCCCGGTCCGCGGTCGAAGATGTCGCCCACGATATGCAGCGTGTCGATGGTAAGGCTGTGGATGAGATAGGAGATGGCGATGATGAGTTGCTCGGCGCAGCCCACCTCCACAATGGCGTCGATGATAGCGTTGTAGTAGGCGGTGCGGTCGTGCTCTATGCTCGACTCGTGGAGCAACTCGTCGATGACGTAGGCGTAGTCCTGCGGCAGCAGTTTGCGCACTTTCGAGCGGCTGTATTTGATGGTAACCGCTCGTGCGATGAGCACCACTTGGTGCAGACGCCTGCGGTACCACTCATCCATCGTGAACGTACCCATACCTTCGGCAGAAGGGTTGAGAGCGGAGGGTTGCGCATTGGAGGTAGCGTCCTCCTCCAAACTCCTGCGTACCAGTTCGATACGCTCCTCGGGGTAGTAGGTGAGGGCGCAGAGGGCGCGTTTCTCCGTCTCCGAGAGGGTAAGCCCGTAGATGTCGTCCACCTTGCGGCGGATAACACCCGATGCGTTCTTGATGATATGCACGAAAGCACCGCTTTCGCCGTGCAGGTCGCTGACGATATGCTCGGTGCCTTTGGGTAGCGAAGTGATGGCTTTCAGGTTGATTAGTTCGGTTACAACCGCCTTGCGGGTAGGAAACTTCTCGCTCAGCAGGCGCAGGTAGCGTTCATCGTTTTTCAATTCTTCCAGACTCATAGGACATCAAAAGGAAGGTTAGTGTTTTAAGATTCTTGCACAAAGGTACGCTTTTTTTTCGAAACGTGCAAGAAAAAAGCCGTTTTTCTGTGAAATAGTAAGAAAAATTATGAT
>JBJECJ010000019.1:0-18358 GCA_051870955.1 Paludibacteraceae bacterium
GGCATGGTGGAGGTTGGTTGCCACATTGCCTTGACCGATTAGTACGATGTTCATAATGAGTCGGATTGGGCGTTTTTAAGTTGTCGGAGGATGGTGGCTCGGATGTAGGCGGGGAGTTGGGAGTAGATTTTGCGCTTTCCCGTTGTGGGGTCGATGGGGGCGTCTTTGTCCGGCTTTGTGAGTTGGGCGCGGAAACGCTGAAGCCAATCGGCATATTTGATGGGGTCTGCGAGTTGCTCCGTTGTGAGTTGGCATGCCTGGCGGAAGAGTTGCAAGTGTCGGAGTTCTTCGCCTGTTGGCGGGTTCTTTTTTCTATCTCTCGGGTTGGTTACGACGTAGGCTTCCTGACGGAAAGCGATACCCTCGCGGGTGGTCTTCTGACGGAAAACGATGTCTGCCTTCTTGCCGATTTTGCCTTTGAGGGAACGGACAGGATGGTCGAGTTGTGCTTTTGCCATAGTTATAAGTTGTTATTTGGTTAGTACAAAGTGTCGGTATAGTATGCTGAATCACCTATGAATCACCTATGAATCACCTAAGAATCACCTAAGATTGACAGGGAAAAGACTGCATTAGATTAGCGCACAAAAAGTATGCCAGAAGGGTGCTTTGTCAGGGTGTGTCAGTTTGTATCAGGCGAAGATGAGGGATTCTTGTTTGGTTTTTCGCTCTTCGGGTGGAAGTTGGCACGAAATTTGCAAGTATGAGAGCGTATGAAAGACCGTAGAGATTATATCATTGCGAAAGCGATGGAGTTGTATGCCACAAACGGATACAACAACGTGTCGATAACCGACTTGCAGTTAGCGCTGGACATGGGGCGCGGGACACTGTACTACTACTTCAAGAACCAAGACGAGTTGTTCGAAGTGTGCATGGACCGGTACTTTATCCAGCCGAAGATGCGGCTGTTTCAGTTGCCTGAAAACGAGGTAACGGTGGAAGACATGATACAGGTCATGCTGAATTATGTGGAGTCGCTGAAGGAAGTGCTGCAGACATGGGACAACAAAAACATCAACACGAGCAACGTGCTGAACCTGATGTTCTCGGCGTACAACCGTTTTCCGTCGCTGTATCGGCGCGCGAGCAAGTTGTACGCGACGGAGATGGAGATGTGGAAGAAAGCGATTCGCAACAGTATCCGCGCGGGGAAAGTGCGCAGCGACGTGGATGTGGAGACGCTGGCGATGATGTTCACGCACGTGAAGGACGCCTACGACGCGGGGCGACACGGGGTGGCGATGGACTTTGACATCTTCCCGCGGCAGTACAACTATCTGTATGAGTTGATAAAGGCGTAAGCGGGTGGATGAAGGATAAAGGATGAAGGATAAAAGACTTAATAGTTAACGCGAAGTCGAAATAAGAAACATATACCTCGAAACGACGATGATATTTTTATTTCAACAAAAATTTCCAAAAATTATTCAAATATTTTTTCTTTAACATATAATTTCCGTTAATCCCGACAAGTCGGGGTGCAAGCATTCTTCATTAATTCATTACCAAAAACCAAATTACTCTTTGACTGTTGAAAGTATTCGCTTATATCGAACTCGCGTTAGTTACGACTATGATTTTGAGTTAGAGAGGCTTTTTGCCTCTCTTTTTTGTTCCAAAAGTACTATTTAGAGGGATGGATTGGTTGAAATAGTTATTTTTGTAGTATTATTGAACAGTTGTTCAAAATAAAATATGTACCTTTGCGAGCGATGGGTGGGATGGAATTACGAATTAAGAATTAAGAATTAAGAATTAAGAGGGCGCATGCTCTGAACTTTATTTCATATACTCTTTTTCGATTATCTTTATAGTTTGTTCCACACAGTCCGCAAGCGAGACGCCGGCGTCCCCGCACAGACAATGGTGCGGCCTGGAGACCGCACCTCCTTGGGTCTTCCTTGAAAGAAAATAAAATAATATCATTAAAGATATGGCAACAAAACATTATTTAGCGTATCTGCAAGATACGATTAAGCGTCGGTGGGACGCTCCGGCATTGGCGGATTTAGACAGTCCTACCAAGTATTCATACGGCGAGTTGGCCGCACAGATTGCTCGTCTGCACGTTACCTTTGAGGCATTGGGCATCAAGAAAGGCGATAAAGTGGCACTCTGCGGTCGTAACTGCTCGAACTGGGGCGTTACCTTCCTCGCCATCGAGTCGTACGGCGCCGTGGTAGTGAGCATTCTGCCTGACTTCACGGGCGAAGGTATTCACAACCTCGTGAACCACTCGGAAGCAAGCCTGCTCTACGTAGGTCCGAACGTGCGCAACAAGATTAAACCCGAAGAGATGCCCGCGCTGAAAGGCGTAGTCTTCATGGACGATTACTCGCTCTTCCATGCCGGCAGCGAAGAGGTCGCTGCAACCTATGCGACCGTGGACGAGTTGTTTGCAAAGAAATACCCCAACGGGGTTACGCGCGAGGACGTATGCTATCCGACTGATAACCTGCAAGAACTGGCGATTATCAACTACACCTCGGGTACGACGAGCGCACCGAAGGGCGTTATGCTGACGCAGGAGAACATGTCGGGCAACATCGAGTTCGCGTTTGACAACATCACGCGCACGGATAACGATAAGGTGGTGTCGATGCTGCCTATCGCCCACGCGTTTGGTCTGGCGTTCGAGTTCCTGTATCAGGTATGCGCGGGTTCGAGCACGTACTTCCTGACCAAAGCCCCCACCCCATCGGCACTGATGAAAGCGTTTGCGCAGGTGCACCCGTACATGATTCTGACGGTGCCCCTGGTGATAGAGAAGATTATCAAGAAGAAAGTGTTCCCCGTGATTCACAAGCCCTTGATAAAAGTGCTGTGGAACACGCCTATCATCAAGAACGTGATTCGCAAGAAAGTGCACGACAGCCTGATGGAAGCCTTCGGCAACGAGTTGCGCTACCTGATTATCGGCGGCGCTGCGCTGAACAAAGAGGTGGAGCAGGTGCTGCGCGACGTAAACCTCTGCTACTGCGTGGGTTACGGCATGACGGAGTGCGGTCCGCTGATTTCCTATGAGAACTGGAAGAAGTTCGTATTCCACAGTTGCGGTAAGGAGTTGCCGCAATGCCGTATCCGTATCGACTCGGACGACCCGCAGCACAAAGAAGGCGAGGTACAGGTGAAGGGTGTGAACGTGATGAAGGGCTACTACAAGAACGAGGAGGCAACGAAAGCCGTGTTCACCGAAGACGGCTGGATGCGCACGGGCGACCTCGGCGTGCTGGACGCAGACGGTAACCTGTTCCTGCGCGGACGCAGCAAGAACATGATTCTCGGTCCTTCGGGGCAGAACATCTACCCGGAAGAGATTGAGGACAAGTTGAACAACATGCCGGGCGTGGTAGAATCGGTGGTGGTAGAGCGCGAAGGCAAACTGGTAGCGCTGGTATTCCCCGATAACACGCCGGAAGGACATAAGTTGCTGAACGGCGAGCCGACCTTCGCAAAACTGATGGAAGAGAACCGCAAACAACTGAACAAAGAGTTGCCGCAATACAGCCAGATTGCCTACGTGGAACTGGTGGCGAACGAGTTTGAGAAGACTCCGAAGCGGTCGATTAAGCGGTTTATGTATAAGTAAGGAACAAAGAACAAGGAGCAAAGAACCAAGACAAATTACCGATTTAGAGCAAGAAAACAGAAACTAATAGCGACTCGTAACATACGATATGCAAGACCATTCAGTCTTTGTTTCATACTTTGTATTTCTTGCTTCAAAATATAACTATATTGTCTTGGTTCTTTGCTCCTTGTTCTTTGCTCAATAATTTAAGGTATGACAAAGATTAAAGGAAAGAATGTCCTCATCACCGGCGGTGCATCGGGGATAGGGAAGATTATGGGGCGTATCTGCCTCGAGAAAGGTGCTAAGAACCTGATTATCTGGGACGTGAACCCCACCACGCTGGCGGCAGCCAAAGAGGAACTGAGCCAACACGGTATGGTAACGACTTACCAAGTGGACGTGATGAACGACGACTTGGTGGTGGCGACTTACAAGGAGGTGTTGCAGAAGTTTGAGCGCGTGGGCGTGCTGATAAACTGCGCGGGTATCGTGCGCGGCAATCAGACTTTCAACAACAACACGATAGCCGACGTGCGGCTGACTTTCGGGGTGAACACGATAGCGCCGATGGTATTGTCGCTGCAAGCGTTGCAGCCGATGTTGGACGTGAACGAAGGGCATATCTGCAACATCGCGTCGGAGGCGGGCATGATAAGCAACCCGAAGATGTCGGTGTACGCTGCCAGCAAGTGGGCGGTTATCGGATGGAGCGACTCGGTGCGTATCGAGTTGCACCAGATGAAGAAAGACGTGCACTTCACTACGATTGCACCTTATTATATCAATACGGGTATGTTCAACGGTGTGGAGTCGCCTATCTTCCCGATACTTGACCCCGAGAAGACCAGCCGCAAGATTATCCGTGCGATAGAGAAGAACCAAGACTTCTGCGGACTGCCGTGGGGTTTCCATTTTGTGCGTTTCTTCCAAGGTATCCTGCCGACGTGCGTGTTTGACTGGCTGTTTGGCACGGTATTTGGTATATTCAGGGCGATGGACCACTTTACGGGAAGAGGGAAGTAAATTTAGAATTAAGAATTATGAATTAAGAATTAAGAGGGCTCATGCTCTGAAAATCAATTCCTATGCCCACTATATGGTGCGGCCTGGAGACCGCACCTCCTTGAACTATTATCCCACTAACTACTGACTTAGTATGCAAGAGATTATTCAGCACATTCATGAGGCGCAGAGCGCTTATTTCCAATCGGGTGCGACTCGCGATATGGCTTTCCGCAAAGAGATGTTGCGGAAGTTGAGAGATGCCATCAAGCAGTACGAGAAACCGCTGACAGACGCTCTCTGGACGGATTTGCACAAGTCGTATGAGGAAGCCTATCTGACGGAGATAAGTATCGTCTATGGCGAGATTCGTACCCATCTGCGCAAGTGCGAGAAATGGGCAAAAGCCGAGCGCAAGCCGTCTCCCGTGGCTATTCTGCCCGGGCGGAGCAAGATAGTGAAAGAGCCGCTGGGCAACGCGCTGATTATCGCGCCGTGGAACTACCCTGTGCAGTTGCTGCTCAACCCGTTAGTGGGTGCTATCTCGGCGGGGTGCACGGCTATGCTCAAGCCGTCGCCCTACGTGCCGCACGTGTCCGCCGTATTGGTGGAGATGATAGAAGCGACCTTCCCCGAGGAGTATATCGCCATCGTGGAGGGACACCGCGAGGTGAATCAGCTACTGCTCAACGAGCGCTGGGACATGATTTTCTTCACCGGCAGCCCCGACTTGGGCAAGATGGTGATGGACGCAGCAGCGAAGCACTTGACCCCCGTGGTGCTGGAGTTGGGCGGCAAGAGCCCTTGTATAATCGACCGCTCCGCCAACCTCAAGGTGGTAGCCAAGCGCGTGGCGTGGGGTAAGTTGCTGAACGCCGGACAGACCTGTATCGCGCCGGATTATCTGCTGGTGCAGAACGAGGTGAAAGAGGAGTTTTTGCAACTGCTCGCCAAAGAGTTTGACCACCTATTGGGCAAGAATCAGCAGGAAGCAAAGCATTTTGTTCGTATCGTAAGCGACAGGGCGTTTGCCCGCCTGAGCAGTTACCTGCAATACGGCAAGATTTACTACGGCGGCAAGATGGACGCGAAGGAGCGTTTCTTCTCCCCTACCCTGCTGACCGATGTAGATGCGTCTTCGCCCGTCATGCAGGAGGAGATATTCGGTCCTATCTTCCCCGTGATGACTTTTGGCGAACTGTCTGAGGCGGCAGAATTTATTACGAAGAGGGAGAAACCACTGGCATTATACTACTTCGGTATAGATGGCGACTATATCTTAAACCACACTTCCGCGGGCGGGACTTGTATCAACGATACTATCATGCACATCGTGAACAACCATATTCCGTTCGGCGGCGTGGGCAACTCGGGCATGTCGTGCTACCACGGCAAGGACTCGTTCCTCGCCTTCAGCCACCGCCGCTCGGTGGTTACCACGCCGACATGGATAGACATGCCGTTCCGCTATATGCCGTATAAACTGTTTAAGTTAGTGAAGAACTTGCTATGAGACTGATACATAATCCATGGACGGGCATGAGCGGGTACAACTGCTTCGGCTGCTGCCCGACGAACCCTATCGGCGCACAGATGCGCTTCTACGAAGACGGAGACGATATTATTTCGATTTGGAAACCCACACAGAACCACCAATCGTGGATAAACACGCTCCACGGCGGCATGCAAGCCGTGTTGCTGGATGAGGTGTGCGGTTGGGTGATTTTCCATAAGTTGCAGACCGCAGGCGTAACCGCCAAGATGGAAACGCGCTACCATAAGCCCGTATCTACTTTGCAGAAATACATCAAGTTGCGCGGATACCTGAAAGAGATGCGGCGCAATATCGCGATAGTAGCGGGGGAGATTTGGAGCGAAGACGGCGAACTGCTCTGCGAATGTACATGCACCTATTTCACCTTCCCGCAGGAGAAAGCCCGCGAAGAGATGCTGTATAAGCCCTCGACGGTGGAAGACGAGGATATCACATGGGAAGAACTGCAACGGGGTTTGTAGTGTCGTTACTATATCTTCTCCATTCCCCAAATAGTACATTTTATCATGGGAATCGCTCTCTATACAGGGCGGTTCCCGTTTGATTTTTCCCAATCATCGTAATGCCGACCTTGCTTCTTCTTTCTGCACAGAATGCTGCGAAGGAATATTTTTCAAAATTGCAGTAGAGATTTGGGGCAACTCGTATATCATTACCAAAATATAAAAAATAAAAAAGTGAAGTCATTTTTTTGCATAATTCAAAAAAATGTCGTATCTTTGCACCCGCAAAGCCCACGCAGGGATGTTCGCGCTGCGTTAGCCTAATATCGAGGTGCAGACGCCACGGGGTGGGATTTGCGAACATGTATTTATATAAAGGCGTCTAATCACGCTTTGTTTCGAGCTTATTGAAACTTCGCAACTTTCTATTACTTGTTTCGGAACTTAGCAACGATAGATGTCCCGAAGGTGTGTATATACTCGCCATACGCGTTTCGTATATGGGTGGATTGTATCCGCTCGTTGCGAGAGTGTCCCGATAGGTTGGGACAAGTAGGGCGCATACATATCTGCGTGGGCTTCGCGTTGCTTGTTTCTACAAGTAGGGCAACGCGAAGGCCTCAATAAGCGGAACAAGCAACAGCTAAGTCCGCGTTTTTTATTTCTAATGATTAACCGACCAAGGCACATAGGCGACCGAACGCTTATGTGCCTTCATCTTTTTATATGAATAGACAAATACCAATAACAGTTACTTCTCCTTTACTTCCGTGCTTGGAGGAATATAAAATGCTACTTCAAGATATATGGAATCGCAAATGGATTACCAATAATGGTCATTATCATCAAAAATTAGAGACGGAATTGACCAAATATCTCGGAGTCCCTGCTCTCAGCTTGTTTACAAATGGCACGTTGCCATTGATTACTGCTTTGCAAGCTTTGAAAATCACCGGTGAGGTTATCACAACTCCTTATTCATTTGTGGCAACCACACACGCACTTTGGTGGAATGGCATAAAGCCAATTTTTGTTGATGTTGACCCTGAGACAGGAAATATGAATCCGAACAAGATAGAAGCGGCTATCACACCACAGACTACTGCTATTATGCCGGTACATGTTTATGGTCAGCCCTGTGACCATGAGCGTATAGAAGAGATAGCCAATATGTATGGATTAAAAGTGATATATGATGCTGCCCATGCTTTTGGGGTAAAGAAGAACGGTGAGTCTATTTTGAATTGGGGAGATTTAAGCACATTGTCATTTCACGCTACCAAAGTGTATAATACCATCGAAGGTGGTGCGATGGTAATGCCCAATATGGAAACCAAGCGAATAATTGATGATTTAAAGAATTTTGGTTTTCATGATGAGATAACAGTTGTTGCTCCCGGTATCAATTCTAAAATGGACGAGATACGTGCTGCATACGGACTGCTGAACCTTCAACAGGTAGATGCCGCTATTGCTGCTCGTAAAGAGGTCGCAAAAAAATACGTACAAGCACTGAAAGATGTCAAGGGAATCAGACTCTTCGAGTGCGAGAAACAACTAATAGAAGAAAAGCAGGACTATGAGTGGAATTGCTCGTATTTTCCCATTCTTATAGACGCGAAGGAATATGGTGCGACCCGCGATGAATTATACATGAAGATGAGAGCACAAAATATCTTTGGCAGACGCTATTTTTACCCGCTAATCACTAATTTTGAACCATATAAAACATATCATAGTGATAAGTCAGATAACCTATCCATAGCCAAACATTTAGCCAATCAGGTAATATGTTTACCCATGCACCATGCTATAACGGATGAAGATATAGAAAGAATTATTGATTGTATTATAGAATACGAATTATGAAAGATTTAACAGGAAAGAAACTCCTCATTTTAGCAGGAGCAGATGTTCATAATAAGATTGTTTTGGCTGCTCAAGCAATGGGTGTGTACACCATCGTCACAGATTACCTGCCTATTAATGAGTCTCCAGCCAAACTATCAGCCGATGAGTACTGGATGATTGATATTATGGATGTGGATGCCATTGTTAAAAAGTGTAAGGAAGAGAAAGTGAATGGTGTGTTGGCGTTCTGTATAGATCCTGCTCAAATTCCTTATCAGAAGATTTGCGAGGCTTTGAATGTGCCGTGTTACGGAACTAAAGAGCAATTCAAGATAATGACTGACAAACGTCTGTTTAAGGACTTTTGTCAAGCACATGGGGTAGATGTGATTCCGGAATATTCATTGGAAGATGTAACAAAGGATAAAGTGACATATCCTGTATTGGTAAAACCAACTATAAGCAGAGGTTCACGTGGACAAACCATTTGCTATTCAAAAGCTGATATACCTGCTGCTGTTAGTTTTGCTCAAGCCGAATCTAGAGATGGGAATATTTTAATTGAGCGATATATGTCAGGAGCGCAGGATATGTCTTTTGCCTATTTTGTTACCAATGGTCGTCCATATCCTGTGAAAATCGGAGACCGTTATCTAGGAACTATCGCGGACAATTTGGATAGACAACAGATGGCAACTATTCTCCCATCTAAAAGAACCAGCGAAATATATCAAAACGTAGAGCCCCATATCATAGATATGATTGAAGCATTGGGTGTGAAATTCGGAGCTATATTTCTGCAAGGATTTTACGAGGATGGTCGTGTCTACATGTACGATCCAGGGCTGCGCTTCCCTGGTTCCGATTTTGATGTAGTTCTAAAAAATGCAACCGGTTTAGATACTATGAGCGCCTTTGTGCAATTTGCATTAACCGGTGATACAACTTGTTGCGTCGGCAATCCAGAAAATGCCTTTGATTATAATGGTGGCGCGTGTATAATCCTCTCGTTATCAGTCCGTCCGGGAACTATTTCTGCCTTTGAGGGATTTGACGAGATTGCGAACTTGCCTTATGTGTTTTCTGCTTGCAAACGTAGGCATGTAGGTGGTATCGTTGAACCCACTGGTGATGTACGTCAACGCGCGGCAGAGTTTTGTGCGTTCATAGATGAGAGAAAAAATATACCCGCATTCTTTGATAAGGTATATTCGACAATTAAAATCTTGGATGAGAAAGGCGAAGATATGATTGTTTCCAAAGTAAAGGAATTATAAAACACAATTATTATGAAACGGGATTTATCTTATTTGGCATCGTGCCCTATTGCCGTTTTAGGCGCAGGAGCAGTAGGTATGACTTTGGGCATAGGACACATGACAAAAGAACAACTACTTGATTATCTCTACACCGGTAAATATTATGAGAAACAACAAGAATGATACACAGACCTATATGGTAAGTGTCGTCTGTGATGTTTTTAATCACGAGCCATATCTGCGTGAGTGTTTGGAAGGGCTTGTAAATCAAGTTGTGGACTTTCCTTATGAGATATTGATTCATGATGATGCTTCCACCGATAAGTCCGCAGAAATTATAAAAAAATATGTAGAGGCATATCCTTCCATTGATTGGCAACCAATATATCAAAAAGAGAATCAGTTCTCAAAAGGCGTTAGTATTTGGAACGACATTCAATTTCCGCGCGCTAAAGGAAAATATATTGCTCTATGCGAGGGTGATGACTACTGGATTGATTCCCATAAACTACAGAAACAAGTGGATATTTTGGAGGCTGATTCATCTCTTATTGCTGTGGTTACCAATTCGCAAACAGTTGATGCAGATGGGAATCTCATTTCTCAACAATTAGACCGAATAGTTCCAAACAACAAAGAAGGTCGATATAATTTGAGGGAGTTCTTCAAATTCAATAACACATATCCTACTGCTACTATTGTATATCGTAATACAAATCGCGAAAAACGGGAGCAGATGTTTCGTAAGACACTCAATGCCTACCTTGGAGATTGGACATTATGGATTATACTGCATACATTCGGAGACTTTTACTATCTGAATGAGGTAACTTCCACTTACAGAATAAATCCGACTTCTATAACGCATACGAAAGTTGATGAAAGAAGATTAGGTTTAGCTAAAGCAAACTTTACAATTATCAAAAACGTGCGCGACATACTCCCAGATGAATATGCCGACATTAAAAAAGAGCTCAAAAAAACGGCGTGGATGTGGTTTAATTTGGCAAATGCATATAAACATCTACATCAATATGTAAAAATGGCATGCTGTTTATTGATTTGTGGAATAAAGAATCCCAAACTTCTAAATAAGAAGTTGATGGATAGAAACAAATAATTCTATTGTGCATGCTATCAAACTGCTCGGCTGCTAGAAGGAGGAGAAACGCAATATCGCGATAGTAGCGGGGGAGATTTGGAGCGAAGACGGCGAACTGCTCTGCGAATGTACATGCACCTATTTCACCTTCCCGCAGGAGAAAGCCCGCGAAGAGATGCTGTATAAGCCCTCGACGGTGGAAGACGAGGATATCACATGGGAGGAACTGCAACGGAGGCTATAACGCCTCCGTTTTTTATACTCCCTCTCTGCCGCAGAGCAGACGGAAGGGGCAGTAGGACTTACATTGGTCTTCTGCTACCATCGGGAACTCGGTGTCGGACTTGATGTCCGACACTTTCTTTTGCAGTCGTTCGAGAAACTCGCTGCGGATGTCGAGGTAGTTTTCTACTGCTGCCCCCTCTATCTTCACCATGCCGTCCGTTTGGCTGAGATTCTTCTGGGTAAAATACAGATGGGGAGTCAACTGTAAATTGGGGACTGCGTGTAAAGAAATCCGCTCCGCTCCGTGTAAGAAACTCCGTGTAAGAAACTCCGTGTAAGAAACTCCGCTTCGCTCCGTGTAGGGAACTTCGTGTAGTGCGGCTTCGCTGTAGATGAGAGTTTGAAGGATATAATGTGCATTGGGAGATTCTAATAGTTCATCCCACGTGGTATCCAGTCGTTTGTCATCGTATGCGCCTGTCTTGTAGTCCACTATGCGCACCCTGTCGTTTATCTGATCCATGCGGTCGATAGTGCCGCCTATCTTCACGCCATCCAGCATGAAATAGCGTTTTTCCTCCGTGAGGAGTATCGTCAATCCGTGGTCTTGTGCGTCTTGCTTGTCGCGGCGCAAGATGTTCTTCACAAACTCAATAATCACGATGTTCTCCATCGGATGGCGGTCGAAATGGTACTCCACCCCACTCTCTTGACTCACCTCGTCGTAGGCGCGCCGAAGGGTGTCGGTCAGCAGCACAGTGTCGTTGGCGGTTTGCTCCAACCATCCGATGTCCAGCGGCGTGTTTAATCGAGGTTTGTATAGGTCTTCCATCACTTGGTGAACAAAGGTGCCGAGCGTGTTGGAAGCGAAAATAAGGGTGTCGGGCTCCACCTGACGCAGGTGCTCCACATACTGCCAATAGAACTTGCGGCGACACTCGATGTAGGTGTTGATGGCAGAGGGGGAGAGAGAGGACCCTCCCCAGCCCTCCCTACAAGGGAGGGAGAAAGTCTCTGTGGATGAAGGGGAGAGGGAGGACCCTCCCCGGCCCTCCCTACAAGGGAGGGAGAAAGGACTCTTGGTTCCTTGTTCCGATAAAGTACGTTTGCGGACGGTGAAATGTTGGGGATTGACCATCATCTGCATGATGAAGCGGGACATTGTCTTGCGCCCCATAGCAGTCTCGGCTTCGCTGAACAGCAGCGTAACATGCTTCGCACGCGCCATGAGTCGGAAGAAGTTGTAGGCATAGACCAATGCCCCCTCGTCCTTGGTCGGAATGTGATAGGTCTTGCGCAGATAGTAAGGAATGAAAGAGAGGTCAGCCTGCTGTTGGGGCACCACGCCTTCTTCCACATTGAGCAACAGCAAGTTATCGAAATCAAGCATACGGGTCTCCAGCACACCCATCACCTGAATATCGGTAATCGGCTCGCCGTTGAAGGGCAGCGAGATACCGCTCAGGAAATGCACCAGTAGATTGCGCAACAGCGGCAGCGAGGTGATTGCCTCTCGCAAGAGCGGGTCGGAAGTGAGTTGGCGGAAGCGGTTGATGGCACAGCGCAGTTGATAGACAGACTCGCGAAGAAGGAGCGTATGCCAGTTGTTAAGACCCTCACGACCCTCTACATCTCCCTTACAGGGAGACTTTTGGTTCTCAACTTGTCCCGACCTGTCGGGATCAAGCGTTTGCAGCAGCAAATCCAATATGGCTAATACCTCATTGTGAGGAGTTCCCGCAGGCGAGACGCACACGACTTGTCGGTATGTACCACCTGCGTCCCCAGTATTCTTGATTGTCTGTTGCTCCAGCACCTGCAGCACTTGGGCATAGACCTTGGTGTTGGCAAGCGGGAAACCCTTGGTGATATTGATAGGCGCGGGCTCATTTGCTCCGCTTAAAGTCAGCGCCGGCAGGGCGTAGATGACGGGCTCCAACATCCCTTCATCGCAAATCACCACTGCCGTCCGCTCGCCTTGCTTCGTATAGTGCGTTTGCAGCCACGGCGCGACATACTGCGCCTGCGCATTGCCCGTGGTAGTCGCGATGACCTCTATCGGTTTAGGTTGCGTCCACGGCATAGGCTCAGCGGCGTTGCCCAAATCACGGATATGCTGCTCCACGAAAGCAAACGCCTTGGTATTCGTTTGGAAGTCCGCCACATAATCCCAATAGAAACGACCATTTCGGTGGTCTCTGAACCAACACATCAACTCTTTCTCCACACGCAGCAAGTAGTTGAAACCGATGAAGCAGTAAGAAGAATTAGCCCCTCCCACAAGACCCTCTAAATCTCCCTTAAAGGGAGACTTTATTTCCCCTCCCTTTGCGGGGTCCCCGAAAAATCTTGATTTTTGGGGTGTTCTCAAGGGAGGGTTAGGGAGGGTCCTTATCTGCTCCAAGGCGGCTCGCATGCGTGCGCCTTCGTAGCCTTTGCCCTCGCTTTGCAGTTGCTCATTGAGGCGGAGATAGATGGTGTAGAGGTTGCGCCACAAGGCATCGTACTTCGCTTGCACAGACTCTTCATGATAATCATTGCGAGCGCCGGACTGCCGAAGCAGGTCTTTTAATCTTGCAGTGGTCTCTTCGTCTAACTTAACCTGCTCCAACTCACGCGCGGCGATGGTGTTTTCGAAAAAGGTCCTTACCTCGTTTTGGGGTACGGCTTTGTCGATATTGTTGAAGTCGGAGATGATTTGTCGCCCCCAGCCGTAGAACAAATCCAGCGTTATCTGCTCGCCCGTAACCTCCTTGTAGATACAAAACAATCGGCATATCAGACGCAGTTCATCCTCCTCTTGCAGCGGCGAGAGGGTGTCGAAGAGTTCGCTCAGCGTGGTGATAGTGGGCAAGAAGACGGGGGCAGGATGTTGCTCACGTTGCAGTTGCTTCAACTCGTTTTTCAGTACCAGCCCCGCGCGCCGCGAGGGGAACACCAGCGTTACATCACGTAGTCCCTCCCACGAGTAGTGGTTCACTATATCTTGGGCTGTTTGTTGTAGAAAACTGTTCATGTTTGTTGGGATTAAAGATTAAGGACACAGGATGAAAGACTTATTACCTGAGTCTATAAGTTTTTCAGAGTCGAAAGTAACTTCTGCTCCCCCGCCTCCCTCGCAGAGGGGGGAGGGGGTAAGGGGGCGGGAGGAGGACTCGGCATTCAGCCGCAACGAGGATATAGAATGAAGGATAATGGACTTATCATATTTGTTTCTTTTTTATGCGTGGGCTAATTTTATTTGTTCTTTTATTTTCTTTTTTTGCGACCGGATGCCGAGTGTACCATCCCGCCCCCTACTCCCCTCCCCTCCTTACAGGAGAGGCGGGGGAGTTGCTGCGCCTCTTAATTCTTAATTAGCAGGCGGGGGAGTTAAAGTTACCTTTGACTATGAAGGGCATTGTGCGACACCTATAGACCAAACCTCCATGATTTATCTTTCATCCATTAACACATTCTAATTTTCCTTGTTGTGCGTACCAGAGATAGCCTTCCACTTCGCGGTAGCCGAGGAGGCGCATTACCTCCATATAGTCTGCCACCTGCTTGTGGTACTTCGGATTGGGAGAGCCGAACTTATAGTCCAGCACTATCGCCTTGTCGCCTTTGAGCATCACGCGGTCGGGGCGCTTCTCCTCGCCGTTCACCATCATCGCCTGCTCGCGGAGCAAGTCCCACGAACCGTCAAACCACTCGCACATCTGCGGGTTCTCCCATGCGCGGTTCAGCAGCGACTCCACCTCGCGGCGTTGCTCCTCCGACTCTATCACGCCGCGCTGCATATAGCGCTCCACCACCGCCTGCTGCTCTTCACGCGTTACCATGTGCGCCAATATATCGTGGCAGAGCGAGCCGATATTGATATGCGCTATCATCTGCTCCGCTTTCTCCTCGCCGAACAAACCGTAGAGCATCGACTCCTGCGACTGGCGGAAACGCACTTGGTCGTCGTTGCTCTGCATAGCAGCCTGCACCTCCTCGGCGTTGCGGAACGAGAACAAGTCCGCTTTCTGCTCCTGCTTTGGGTAGTGGATGTAAGGCGCTTCGCCTAAGATATATTCTGCAAAGCAAGGCTGCGTCTCGTCTGAATAGTTCTCAAATGCCTCCAGCGCCGCCTCCTTGAGCCCATAGGCATTCATCAGCAGCGTCCCCACATGTTGGTCCACTTCACCCTCCTTCTTCTGCACAAGCCAGTCGGTGTAGAGGTAGAGGTTATCGGCAGCGCGGGTGAGCGCCACATAGAGCAGGTTGAGGTTATCCACGCGCTGCGCCTCCGCCTCCTGCCGATATGCCGCCTCGTAGTCCGTACCCTCCATCGCCTGTTTCCATGGGATAGGCACCTGTTTCAGCCGCTTCACATTGCCCTGCGGCTCCACGCAAGCCTCACACCACAGATTAGGATTATTCTTCTTATCCACTACCGCCCAATTACAGAAGGGGATGAACAGCGTCTTGCTCTCCAAGCCCTTGGAGGAGTGGATAGACATGATACGCATGGCGTTGCTGTCCGGCGCGGAGATGGAGTCGGTGTGCATCATATCCGCCCAATACTGCAAGAAAGCCTGTCGATTGGCTCCCTCGGTGGCGACATAGTTCATCAACTTGTCCATGAAGCAGTTGACATACGCGAGGTCGTCGCCCAAGAACAAGCCTTGCTCATCGCAGAGCAGCAGGCGCACGATGGCTTGCACCTGCTCGTAGAGCGGCAAGTCGTTGGTCGCTGCAAGCCGCTCTTGCAGGTTCGCTTTCGCGGGGTGATGCTCGGGCAGGTGCAAGTCCACATAGCGAAGTGCGATATTCTGCGCGGGGTCGGTCGCCAAGAGGGCGTTGATAATCATCTGCACGGATTGCGATTGGTCGATATGGAAACTATCGGCGGAGACGATACGCACCTCGTTGTGCCAGTCCACTTGCGCGTTGTAGAAGTCCACCACCTGCTGCGCCTGTTTGTTCGTGCGCACCAATATCATAATGTCCGATGCGCATTCGCCTTTGTCCAACAGTTGGCGGATGGTGGCGAACATATCCGTCAGTATGTCTTGCTGCACCCTCGCCGTCTGCAAGGTCTGCTCGGCAAGTGAAGCCGTCTCTTTCTTCGTGGCTCTGCACTTGGGATACACCCGCAGGCGCACAAAGCCGCCATCGTTCTTGCTATTGTAGAAATCGGAGAGGTTTTCAGCAGCGTTCTGACCACTGACCACTGACCACTGACCACTACCATACCCTTCATCATACAGCGCTCTTATCTTCTTATTCTCCTCATTGAGGTCGCACACGCGCATCATGGTTTGCAGGTTGAACTGCACCACGTTTCGCCGCGAGCGGAAGTTCCTCACCAACGGCGCAAAGTCCTTGTTGTAGTAGGCTTGGAAGGGGTCCGTCTCCGTACCGAGTTCCGCCATGATATGCCAGTCGCCGTTGCGCCAGCGGTAGATGCTCTGCTTGATGTCGCCCACGATGAGCAGCGTGTGTCCTTCGCCTGCCAGCACATCGGCTATCAGGGGCTGAAACACCTGCCACTGGAGCGTGCTGGTATCTTGGAACTCGTCTATCATGATGTGCTTGTAGCGGATACCGGCTTTCTCCAATACGAAGTCCGCATCGCCCTCTTTGAGGGCATTGCGCAGGGTGTCTGCCGTCTTAGCAAGCAGCATACGGTTCTCGTCTTGCAGACAGGTCTCTATCTCTTGCAGGAGGCTCTTCATCAGCCGCATATCGTTCAGACACGACCGCGTGAGCATACACTCGCGGTACATCTTCCCGCAGCGCGCCACCTGCTCGTTGATACGCAGCAAGAGCGGGTCGGTGGTCTTCTCCAACTTCTTCTCCGTCAGCCATCTAAATTGGTCTTTGCTCGGAAGCGTTCTATCGCCCGCCAGCGAGCGCTCTATGCGCGTGATGGCATCCGACACCTGTTTATCAGGCTTTGACAACGCCTCATTGGCAGTCCTCGCCTGCGCCACCATGTTCTGCAAGTTTTGCATGTCGGGCAACTGCGCCCAGCGGTCCAGACTGCGTTTGTAGGCACTTATCGTCTTCTCGTCCAACTCCACCTTGCCGTCCGACACCAGCATCTGCACCTGCTCGTTGTAGAGGTCCAGCGCTAAGTTGATGAGCGTCTGCCGAATGTCCCAACGCCCTTCCTGACGCAGTTGCTCCTGCAAATAGTCGCCCATTATCTGCTGTAAGGTCGGGCTCATATCAGTGGTCAGCAACCTGTCCACTGCCTTGGTAATCACTTGTTTGAGGTTCAGTTCTACGCGAAAGCCTGCCGCCTTACCCAACATCTTCGCCATGCCCGCCAGCAACGTCTGCAAGAAGGAGTCAATAGTACTAACCTGCACATTATCATAGTCCAGCAACATCTCGCGGAAGCATTGCTCTGCCCGCGCGCTCACAGACTCCCTCCCTTTGTAGGGAGGGTCGGGGTGGGTCATACTCAACTCCAATGCTTTCTTCAAAAATGCCTCGTCGCCGGTGCCGGTGGCTATGCCGTAGAGGTAGCCTAAGATACGCTCCTTCATCTCGGCAGTGGCTTTGTTAGTGAAGGTTACCGCAAGGATATTGCGATAACTCTCGCCGCTCAAAAGCAGCCCCACATAGTAGGCTGCCAGCGTGAAAGTCTTGCCCGTCCCCGCCGAAGCGCGGCACACGTTCATAGGATGTTGATAATCTATTGCCATACAATATCAAGAATTATCCTAACAAGGGGCGCAACTGCTGCGATATAGCATCTAATGCACGCTCCAATGCATTTTGTAGAGCAAATATAGAAGCCTCTACATTAGCGCCTTCTGCCCTGCATGAACATAGCAACTCTGCGGTTTGGGCATCGCGAATATGAAGCAGCACAGCCCTACATCTTCCTACGGTAACTGCAATGGAGGATTCTACCTCTGCGTAACTAACCACCATCGTTTCTTTCAACAACTCCTTGTTATTTAAGTCCGGTAATATAGCATAACCACGCTCCATAAACAGCCCATTGATAAGACTCACGGGACTGTAAGTAACAACTCCGATAGCATCCCCTCCTGCGCTCAACGCATCGATATGCATTACATAAACGTAACGATAATAACGAATGCTTGACTTCATCTCCAATTTAGGTTGGGGCAACTTCTCTTCCTTTGCAATAAACATTTGCTCTTTCTCCATAACAAAACAAAATTTATATTCCGCCCGCAAAGGTACAAAAAAAACTTGATTCCTGCAATAGGAGAGAATAATTTTGGTATGATATACGAGTTGACCCATGTTGCTTTATAAGTTAATACTTTTTTCTATCTGGGCTCACCAGTAAAAGCCTGTGTTGATTAAGAGAAAATCATGTTCATTCTAAAG
>JBJECJ010000020.1:0-18235 GCA_051870955.1 Paludibacteraceae bacterium
TGTTATGAGAATCATCTCCGGACAATTTAGGGGGCGCCGTTTGACGCCCCCTAAAAATATAACTGCACGTCCTACGACGGACTTTGCGAAAGAGAGTTTGTTCAATCTCTTGAACACTCGCATTGATTTTGAGGACTGCGATATGTTGGATTTATTTGCGGGCACAGGCGGCATTGGCTTGGAGTTTGTGAGTCGCGGCGCAAGAAGCGTAACCTCGGTGGAAGTGGCGCACACGCAACAGAACTTCATCATTGCGACCTGCAAACAGTTGGGAATACATAATCTCACCGTAGTAAGGAGCGATGTGTTTAAGTATCTGAATGCCTGCGCATTGCGTTTTGACTTTATTTTTGCAGACCCGCCGTATGCCTTGCCGGAACTGCCGTTGATACCGGAATGGATATTCGAAAAACAACTGCTCAAAGACGGAGGATATTTTGTCTTAGAGCACGGGAAAAACTACCATTTCGAGAACCATGCACATTTTGTGGAGGAGCGTGTGTATGGGAGTGTTCATTTTAGTTTCTTCCAATAGTTTTTCTCTATGTAGAGGCTCACAAGAGGCTGCCTAACAGGTTTGTTGGGCAGCCTCTTTTTGTTTACAAAAAAAGACAATGGACAGTGGAAGGGTAGGAAATACTCTGCTGAATCACCTAAGAATCACTAACTAATCGCTAACTAATCACTAACTAATCACTAACTAATCGCTAACTAATCACTAACTATTGTCCTTAGATGATTAGTGTATGATTTCTTGGAAGTTGATGGAGTGCCTCTTTTCAAATGAGGAGGCAAATACGAGAGGGTTACGGGACGGATACGAGAGGATAGCAAGAGGATAGCAAGAGGATAGGGCGGGGTAGAAACCTCGAATTTCATGTTTTACAACACGTTTTAAGCAAAAAAGGCATTTGCGGCTTGCGTATATGAGAAAAAATCAGTAACTTTGTGGGCTTTTTGAGAAAAATAGACTTGCAAACTATTATGAAACGCATATTTTTACCGATTTTATTCGCATTTTTGGCGATAGTAAGCCTTCCGTTAAGTGCCAAAGAAGTAACCCCTGCGGGGCAGTTACCGACTTACTATGTCTCGATGAACGGTAAGTCGTCGAAGTCGCTCTTCGATGAGGTGCACGTGATAGTCAAAGTGGGGTATTCGTCTTTGGGATACGATGGTTTGTTTGGCGCTTATCCCGAGACGGATATGAAGGAAAACGGGAAACTATGGGATATGTACTCTAACTGTGAGTTCGATTTGGATAAAGACCGCTGTGGTAACTATAGTCACGAGTGCGATTGTTGGAATCGCGAGCACAGCATTCCCAAGTCGTGGTACGGCGGCACGAAGAGCGGTCCCGGCTGCGACATCTTCCACTTGGTGCCTACGGACGGCAAGGTGAACGGCATGCGTAGCAACAATGCTTTCGGCGAGGTGAGCAACGCGACTTATACGTATGATGGCAGCCAGTTGGGCTCTGCCGCGTCTATCACCATCACGGGCGGCAACACGCTTGCCGGCAATGAGGGGACAACGGTGTCGTGCTCGGGTACGGTGTTTGAGCCGCAAGACCAATACAAAGGCGATTTCGCGCGCGGGTATATGGGTGCACTGCTGAAATGGGCAGGTGATTATCAGGCATTTACCTCCGGCGACGGCGGCAAGATTTTCAGCGGAGACTATACGGCTACAGGCAAGTTCGGACTCACCAACTACGGCATTGCGTTGCTGATGAAATGGCACAGAGAAGACCCTGTGTCGCAGAAAGAGATAGACCGCAACAACGGTATTCAGGCGACGCAAGGCAACCGCAATCCGTTCATTGACTACCCGTATCTGGCAGAGTATATATGGGGTTCGCACGCGGGCGAGGCGGTGGATATGTCGCTGCTTGTCTGCTCGTCCGACCCTGCTTTTGTCCCGGGCGTGAGCAACGGCTACGACGGCTCGGGCGGCGGCACCGTGCCTGACCCCGAGGAGACTTGGCAGATTACATGGCAAGTGGACGGCGAGGAGTACACCGAGGGCAACCCGACGACGAAAGTGGTGAAGGGAAAGGGCATCGAGGTGCTTCCTGCGATTCCTACCTCGTGCAGCGAGACGAGCACGGTCTTCATGGGATGGACCACGCAACTCATAGCAGGCACTACGGATATGGCACCCGAAGTGCTGTTTACCGATGTGGCAAACGCGCCGGAGATAAAGTCGGACATGACCTTCCACGCGGTGTTTGCGAAAGGCGAGACTACAGGTTCCGCGCAGGGAAGCGCCGCTACGGAGATAGCGCTGACCAAGGAGCAGACCAACGGATGGACGATTAGCGGCGTGAGCACGCAACCGACCTATTGGGTACTGACCAAGGACGCCTATATTGAGTCGCCGACGGTGGAACTAAGCACCGTAGAGTCTATCGTGGTGAATATGCGCACCTACGGCGGCACTGCTTATAAGACGGTGGATATCACCTGCGCAGGGCAGACGCTCGGCTCGCTTACCGCAAGCAATAACAATCTGAAAGACTATGAGTTGTCAGTGGGCAGTGGTCAGTGGGCAGAGGGCAGTGGTGCTATTCGTTTCAGCAGCACTACGAACACCGATAAGAACGGTCCGGGCGTTGCTGCAATTACCATCCGTTTGGGCGGAGTGGAGATTACCTATACGGAGTATCTGACCACCTGCCACTCAACGTCCACCGATGAGGCATTCAACACCGACAACTATCTCAAACCGCAGAAAGTACTCCGCGACGGGCAACTGCTCATCATCGTGGACGGAAGGATATACACGGTGTATGGAATACTCCGTTAATGACCGTTAATTATTCATTAATATTCTCCATTAAAGACCATGTAAAGAACCATTAACTCCTCCGTTAATGACCGTTAATAATTCATTAATTATCATAGCAGTGAATCAACGAGGAATTAACGAACAATTAATGTTAATTAACGGAGTATAACCTGATTTTTTAATGGTCTTTAATGGAGAAAATGAACGAACAATTATTAACCATAAAACAACAATAAATCAATTCAAATCATGGCAGAAGAAAAATTGAATTTGTTGGCTGATTTTCCCGCCATCTCTACCAAGACATGGAAAGAGAAAATCGTGACCGACTTGAAAGGTGCCGACTTCGAGAAGAAACTCGTATGGCGCACTCCGGAAGGCTTCAACGTGCAGCCTTTCTACCGTCGTGAAGACCTTAAAGGTCTGAAAACCACCACTTCCGCACCTGGGCAGTTCCCCTACGTGCGCGGAACAAAGACCAACAACGAGTGGGCTATCCGTCAGAACATCTGCGCGGGAACCAACGCTCGCAAAGCCAATGCCAAAGCCCTCGATGTCCTTAACAAGGGAATCACCTCGCTGGGCTTCCGCTTGGACAAAGAGAAACTGAACTACCGCTTCATTAAGAACCTGCTCAACGGTATTCAGGCAGACGCCATCACGCTGAACTTCCAAGTATGCGCCTGCGCTGCTCCCGAGTTGGCAAACATCCTCGTGCGCTACTACGGCCGCATGGGCTACAACCTGAAGAACATGAAGGGTAGCATCAACGTGGACCCCATCCGCAACATGCTGCTGAAAGGCAAGTTGCTCAGCCGCGAGCAGGTGAGCGAGAAGATTGCCGCCGTGGTGAAAGCGGCGAAGTCGCTCCCGGGCTACCGCGTGGTAGGGGTTAACTCCGTTATCCTGAACAACGCCGGTGCTTACTGCGCACAAGAGTTGGCTTACGCGCTCGCATGGGGTGCAGAATACATGACCATGCTCACCGAGGCAGGCGTGCCCAACTACAAGGCGGCGAACGCTATCCGCTTCAACATGGGTATCGGCGGCAACTACTTCATGGAGATTGCCAAGTTCCGCGCCGCTCGCATGCTCTGGGCGAAGATTGTAGAGGCATACAAAGCACCGCTCTTCACAGCCGCACTCAAAGAGGCTGCGAAGATGAATGTCAGCGCCGAGACCAGCCGCTTCAACATGACCGTTTTCGATGCGTATGTCAACCTGCTCCGCTCGCAGACCGAGACAATGTCGGCGGCTATCGCAGGTGTGGACGAGATTGTCGTTACGCCGTTTGACGTAACCTACGAGCAGCCGACTGAGTTCGCAGAGCGTATCGCTCGCAACCAGCAACTCCTGCTCAAAGAGGAAGCCCATTTCGACAAGGTGGTTGACCCCGCAGCAGGCTCGTTCTACTTGGAGAACCTGACCCACGCCATCGCCGAGGAGGCTTGGAAGCAGTTCCTTGCTATCCAAGAGCAAGGCGGTATGTACGAGATGGTGGCTGCCGGCAAGGTGCAGCAGGCTATGCAGGAGAACCTCACTAAGCGTCTGGCAGACGTGGCAAAGCGCAAAGAGGTGCTGCTTGGTTCGAACCAGTATCCTAACTTCACCGAGAAAGCCGCCAAGAAAATCAAGGAGACCGCTTGCGGTTGCGGCTGTTGCGCTACGCATCAGGGACAGATTCCTGCGCTCCATATCGCGCGCGCAGCCGAGGAGTTCGAGGCTTTGCGTCTTGAGACCGAGGCAGCGAAGAAGCAACCCGTGGCATTCATGCTCACCATCGGCAACCTCGCTATGCGTATCGCGCGTGCACAGTTCTCGTGCAACTTCCTCGCGTGCGCGGGATATAAGGTAATAGACAACAACGGTTTCAAGACCGTAGCCGAGGGTATCAAGGCGGCTCGCAAGGCGAAGGCGGACATCATCGTGCTCTGCTCCAGCGACGACGAGTATGCAACGCTCGCACCCGAGGCATGGAAGACGCTCAAAGATGCCAAGGAACTCTTCATCGTTGCCGGCGCACCCGCTTGCTCCGAAGACCTGAAAGCGCTGGGTATCAACAACTTCATCAACGTCCGTTCCAACGTCCTCGAGACCCTGAAAACCTTTAACGCTCAACTCTTAAACAAATAGTAACGGAACTTGTTTGCACAAAGATTGTACTTTTTGACTTGAACGAAAACCACTAAATATCTTGTACAAAAATGGTGATTTGAGGAGGAGATTTTTGAATTGATTTGATATAGATTTCTGAGCGTAGCGAAATAATCAAAATAATCGCTCAAAATATTTTAGAAAAGATTTTTAGTAAGATTATTGATGCGATTTCCCTTTGTACATACAAAAATCGTATACAAAATCTCAGCAAAAATCAATACTGAAAATATATTGATTATTCGTTCGTTTCCTTTCGCTTCGCTCAGAAATCTAAAAGAAAATCGTTTGAAAAAATCACTATGCAGTGAGTTTTTGTATAAGAAAAAAGTAAATCCAAACTGTGAACGCAATACAATGTATCAATTATGAAGCCTAATTTTAGTGAAATAGACATCAACAAGGTTCCCGTTTCGCATGTGGAGGGAGCCAATGAAGCCAACTGGCAAACGCCGGAACTCATCGACGTGAAGCCTGTTTACACCAAGGAAGACCTGGAAGGTATGGAGCACCTCGACTATGTGTCGGGTATCCCGCCTTTCCTGCGTGGTCCGTACAGCGCGATGTACCCGTTGCGTCCGTGGACTATCCGCCAGTATGCCGGATTCTCCACTGCCCAAGAGTCCAACGCTTTCTATCGTCGTAACCTCGCCAGCGGTCAGAAAGGTCTGTCCGTAGCCTTCGACCTGCCTACCCACCGCGGCTACAACGCAGACAACATGCGCGTGGTCGGCGATGTAGGAAAAGCGGGTGTGTCCATCTGCTCGCTGGAGGATATGAAGGTGCTCTTCGCAGGTATTCCTTTGAACAAGATGTCCGTCTCCATGACCATGAACGGCGCCGTATTGCCTATCTTGGCATTCTATATCAACGCCGGTCTGGAGCAGGGTGCTAAACTCGAGGAGATGGCAGGTACTATCCAGAACGATATCCTCAAGGAGTTCATGGTGCGCAACACCTATATCTATCCGCCTAAGTTCTCCATGAAGATTATCGCCGACATCTTCGAGTACACCTCGCAGAAGATGCCGAAGTTCAACTCTATCTCTATCTCCGGCTACCACATGCAGGAGGCAGGTGCCACCGCCGACATCGAGTTGGCATACACCCTCGCCGATGGTATGGAGTACCTGCGCGCAGGTATCAACGCCGGCATGGATGTGGACACCTTCGCGCCGCGTCTGTCCTTCTTCTGGGCTATCGGCATGAACCACTTCATGGAGATTGCCAAGATGCGTGCAGGTCGTATGCTGTGGGCGAAGATTGTCAAGTCCTTCGGTGCGAAGAACCCGAAGTCGATGGCGCTGCGTACCCACTGCCAGACATCCGGCTGGTCGCTCACCGAGCAAGACCCCTTCAACAACGTAGGTCGTACCTGTATCGAGGCGATGGGCGCTGCGCTGGGACACACCCAGTCGCTCCACACCAACGCCCTCGACGAGGCTATCGCGCTGCCGACCGACTTCTCCGCACGTATCGCGCGTAACACGCAGATTTACATACAAGAAGAGACCAAGGTCTGCAAGGAAATCGACCCGTGGGGCGGCTCCTACTATGTAGAGGCTTTGACCAAGGAAATCATGGACAAGGCATGGGAGCATATCCAGGAAATCGAGAAACTCGGCGGTATGGCTGCTGCTATCGAGACCGGTATCCCCAAGATGCGTATCGAGGAGGCGGCTGCCCGCACACAGGCGCGCATCGACTCCGGCACGCAGAAGATTATCGGCGTAAACGAGTATCGCTTGGAGCACGAGGACCCCATCGACATCCTCGAAATCGACAACACCGCCGTGCGCGAGGAGCAGGTGGCTCGCTTGCAGGAACTGCGTGCTAACCGCGATGAGGCTGCTGTGCAAGCCGCATTGGCAGAAATCACCGCTACCGTGCAGGAGTGGGCGGATGGCAAGAAGTGCAGCCACAACCTGCTCGACCTCGCTGTCAAGGCAGCAGGGCTCCGCGCGTCGCTGGGAGAAATCTCCGATGCATGCGAGAAAGTGGTAGGACGTTACAAAGCAACAATTAGAACTATTTCAGGCGTGTACGCATCAGGAACTAAGAACGATGATTGGTTTGTCAAGGCACAAGCCCTCACCGCCGAATTTGCGAAGAAAGAAGGTCGTCAGCCGCGTATCATGATTGCCAAGATGGGGCAGGACGGGCACGACCGTGGTGCTAAAGTGGTAGCAACGGGCTATGCCGACTGCGGCTTCGATGTGGATATGGGACCGTTGTTCCAGACTCCCGCAGAGGCGGCGAAGCAGGCTGTAGAGAACGATGTGCACGTGATGGGTGTATCGTCGCTCGCAGCAGGGCATAAGACCCTCGTGCCGCAAGTGATTGAGGAGTTGAAGAAACTCGGACGCGAGGACATCATGGTCATTGCCGGTGGTGTCATCCCCGCGCAGGACTACGACTTCCTCTACAAGGCAGGCGTAGCCGCCATCTTCGGTCCGGGCTCCAACGTGGCGCAATCCGCTTGCACCATCATGGAACTCCTGATGGCTGAATAAGTAGAATCAGTTTATTGCAAAGCAGGTATCGTTTCCGAACGGTACCTGCTTTTTTTTGGGGGGTGAGCCCACTGAAAAAGGAGCATAAGCACACATTTTCGGAATTTATGGTCATAATCCCCAAAGAGAGTTTCCATATTCGCTTACTCTCAATTTTTCTTGGTCGCTTCGCTCCAAAAGGAGGATAAAAATATGTTCTCTTCTATTTCCATTCTTCTTCTCATTCACACCGCTCAAATTACCCGTTTATTTCGATCTAAACGTATAGGGTTGCTATACCCTTGCTATACCCTTGCTATACCCCTGCTATACCCTTGCTATACCCTTGCTATACCCCTGCGCTTACTTTGTTTATTGTCGCGGCATTCAATGCCGCAGTAGTTTCGTTTCTTGTCCCGCATACTATGCGGCTCTTCTTCGTATTACGTCGGCTAGCTGCCGACATTCCCACTCCCGCGCAATCTCTCTTCTTCGTATTACGTCGTCTAATTGACGACATCTCCATTTCCGCTCTTCTTCGTATTACGTCGGCTAGCTGCCGACATCTCCATTTCCGCTCTTCTTTGTATTACGCCGTCTAGCTGACGACATCTCCATTTCCGCTCTTCTTCGTATTACGTCGGCTATCTGCCGACATTCCCACGCCCGCGCAATCTCCCTTCTTTGAATTACGCCGTCTAGTTGACGGCATTTCATATAAATCTGCATTTTTCTCTTGCGTATGTGCGGATTTTTTCGTACCTTTGCACCAGAATTCGGTAGTATGGTTCACGACACATGGCAATGGCAACAACCCGACACGGTGTGGAAAGGCGCCGGTTTGTATCATGTCACCATGGTCGTCCCCTCTCGCCAGCCGCTTTTCGGCGAACTCATCATCCCCGATAACGACCCCATGCAGGCCTTCGTGAAGCGCACCAATCTCGGTAATGCGGTCGTTGATCGCCTGCTCCGTATTCCGGAGTTCTATTCCGAGGTGCAAGTGCTCCATTTCTGCCTCATGCCCAACCACCTGCACGCGATCTTGTACGTCCGTCGGGCGATGAAGAAAGGTATCTCCTCTGTCATTACCGGCTTCTGGCGGGCAGCCCGCACACTCGGTCGCGCCTATTCATTTGCACTATCCTCATTGGCTGATAGCTCAGTTTATTACACCAACCCCGCCTTACTCCGCACGCAGATTGGCAACGACGCTTTCTATGCCCTCTCGCCTGTCTTTACAGACAAACCTTTCCTCCGCCCTATGTCGCAGTACCGCCAATTACCCACCGCTATCCGCTATCTCGACATGAACCCCGCTCGCCTAGCTACCAAGCGCCTCAAACCCGGCTTCTTCTGTGTCCAACACAACGTCGAGATCAATGGTCGCACCTACGATGCCGTAGGCAATATCGGCGTCCTCATGGAGCAGTCCCGCCAGCCCGTCCACGTCCGTAGCATGTGGGTCAAGGATGCCGCCGAACATGGCTACGACCAGCCCCTCAAAGACTACAAAGCCGCCTGCCTCGATGCCGCTTCCAAAGGCACGGTCATGGTTTCGCCTTTCATCTCTCGCGATGAGCAGGAAGTGCTCCATGCCCTCATTCATGACAATCGCTATATCATCTACCTCTCTGACAACGGCTTCGGCAATTACTTCAAACCCTCCGACCTCCTCTTCGATGTCGTAGCCGCAGGCCGTCTGCTCATCCTCTCTCCCTGGACGCACGATCCCGATAAACGCACGATCACTCGCGCCGAGTGCGTCGCCCTCAATCAAATGGCAGAGGAAATCTCCGCTCGCTGATCTTTTCTTCCCTTCTTCGTATTTCTCTTCTAAATTCTCTTCTTCGTATTTCTCTTCTAAATTCTCTTCTTCGAATTAAGTCGGCTAATTGCCGACATTCCCGCTCGCCTTTTCTGTCCCCTTCTTCGAATTACGCCGTCTATTTGACGGCATCCCCACTCGCCTTTTCTGTGCCCTTCTTCGTATTACGTCGGCTAGCTGCCGACATTCCCACGCCCACGCAATCTCCCTTCTTCGAATTACGCCGTCTAGTTGACGGCATCCCCACACCCGCTCCTGTGCCCTTCTTCGAATTAAGTCGTCTAGTTGACGGCATCCCCACACCCGCTCCTGTGCCTCTTCTTCGAATTAAGTCGGCTAATTGCCGACACTTATCCGCTATTTCCCTTTAATTTCCCTTCAAAATTGAGATATTAGACAGATTCTCGCCCATTTTCTTGCATATGAGTAAAAAAAATAGTAACTTTGCAGGAAAAATTTATTATAATATTAGTTGCGTTATGATACACGTAGGGGATAATATACAAGGTTATACGGTTATTCGAATGTTAGGCGAAGGTGGTATGGGCATCGTTTGGAAAGTGACGAAAGGAGAAAAATCTTATGCCCTAAAAATTTGTAATAGTACAGAAGAAGTTCAAAAAAAACGTTTTGACAGGGAATTCCGATTAATGAATGTATTAGATTGCCCATATGTATTAAAAGTTTTTGAACAAGGACAGTTAGATGATGGTACTCAATTTTTGATAGAAGAACTTGGTGAATGTACCTTGACTGACATGGTAAAAAGAGGTTTGACCACTAAGCAAAAGTATGATTTTAGTCTGCAAATTTGTGAAGGACTTGCATATATTCATCAGCGAGGGGAAACGCATAGAGATATAAAACCCGCCAATATATTAATTGTAGATGGGATAGCTAAAATTTCAGATTTTGGGATAGGTAGGTTTATGGATCGTGACACAACCACTTTGACTACTACAACTGAAACGTGGGGAACTTATGGTTATGCAGCACCCGAGTTATATAAGGAAGATGGAGAATTTAGAAATGGTTCGATAGCAATAGATATATATGCACTAGGAGGAGTATTGTACTATATTTTTTCCGAGGGAAGTTTACCTCAATTCTTTAGTCATAAAGAAGTATCTGCTGATATATATCCAGTGTTAGCGAAATGTAAGGAGAATAATACAAATGAGCGCTACCAATCTGTTAATGATATTATAAAGGCTATAAATGGTGTGATGTTGGCCAAAAGTCGTTATAGAACAATGATGGATTTGTATAATGACAGAGATAAACTATTACTTACAGAATGGATGGAAAATGCTCTACAGATCTTATTTGGCTCTCAAGGAATAGGAGAACTAATCTCTAATTTCAGAATAGTTTCTTATAACAGGAACGCTCTTAATTCTTGCGGAACGGATGAGATTGATAAAATTATTAGATTTATATTAAGAATATTTGAGGAAGATAAATCTTATTGGTTGCAATTTGAAGATACAGAAGTAATGGCAAAAATGGCTGTTATATTATGTCCTAAAACAAAGGATATTGGCCTCTCCTTAAAATTGCTTGATTTATGTTTTAAATCTTCAATAGGAGCAAATAGATGGGAAGCTCTAAGAACTCTACATAATGATTTATTCAGCAAATGGGATGAAACAACAATACAGCCATATATTGCCTACATTCAATCAAATAAGGATTCTTTTGAAGAATATGCAAGGATTATTAATGTAACAATACCTCCTCTTATTAGACATTTTTTTTGATACGGTTAAATAATTCATAATAATACTTGCATAATTTCTCCTGCGTATATTGCTACGCAAAACACATCAAAACTCGCAGTATCAAACTGCGAGTTTTTTATTGCTTCTCCATTAAAATCAAAATATTTCTCACATTCTCTCCATAAAACTTGCATATGTCAATATTTTTTTGTAACTTTGCGCGAGATCGCGCAGAGAATAATATACTATGGCATTGCAACTTGATTTATATTGTCCTATATGCATGGCAGAATTAGTTAGAAAAGGCATCAAAGATGGAATAGAATATCTTGAGCCTTTATTTTCCGATGCCTACGAGGTTATTAATGATGGAATATACCAAACTCATTGCAGCAAAGGACACGAGGGGATCGTCATTTTGCAAAATCTACAATTTGAGTTATTATATGAACTCGCTGTAAATGCAATAGCTGATTGTTATTATCGCGAAGCCGTTGCATCTGCCACCGCGGCTATGGAAAGATATTTTGAGTTCTTTATAAAAGTTGCCAATGAGATACAAGGAATAGATATTCAAGCCTTCAACAAAAATTGGAAAAACGTTTCTAATATGTCAGAAAGACAATTAGGAGCATATATTTTTCTATATTCAATAGTACTAAAGAAAGAAGCGCAGTTGTTGAGTAATAGCCAAACTGCTTTTAGAAATAGTGTAATTCATAAAGGAGAGTTTCCAACGAGAAAAAAGACCATAGAATATGTTGAGGTCATTTATAATCTGATTTTGGATTCTTTGACGCAGTTAATAGACTTATATCCAGAGCAAGTAAAGAATACATATGAAGTTAATTTACCGAAATACAGCTGTACAGAAGCCAAGGATACATTATCCATCAATCATCCTACTTTGATTAGTGTAATTGAGTTAGCGTCTTCTAAAGATTCATTTAAAGAGAGAAGTCCTGTCGAAGAGCAAGTAACATTCGTTACCGATAGAAGAGGTCGGCAACGATTAAGATTTGCCCATGATGTTAATGATTTGATAAGTGAAGATGAAGCAAATGACATAAAAAATGCTAAATGATACAATGAATATCGAGTTAATTAAAACGGAGATTTTGAATCGCTCAGCGAACGAGATAATTTTGGAATGTGGAGTATCGAAAGAGTTTGCTCAACAAATCAGTAACACTCCTATTGTCTTGTTGCCAGATATTCAGAGGAATGATGTTATTGCTTTTGCTGTTGGCATACAAGATTTTTATGACTATTGCAAAAGTCAATCGGCTGATATTGATATATGCGCGGAAGAAAATGTAATCGAAATCGAACTATGTTCACGTAAAATAAGAATAGGGAAGATTTTAGTACGCGATGTGTTTTTACCTCTCGCTTTATCGTTATTAGCAAATTATATTTATGATGCGTGCAAATCCGATATTGAGGTTCAGCCGACGGCTATTGAACAGGAGTACCAAGCTCCACCTCAGGTTTCCTTTACTATAGCAGTAGAAGATTCTTGTGGAGTCGTAAGAAAGGAGTATTCTTACGATGGTCCGGCAAAAGATATACAAGAAGTTACGCAACATGTTGAAAAGTTATGGAATGAAGACGCTGCTAAATGATTTGCTGAGTAACATCCGCAATACAAACTTTGATTTGTTGGAAGCGAAAGAATTTTGGGAAGAACAAAAGAAGAAGTACCAACAGCAAGGAGACGAGGATAATGCTAATTTAGTATGGGCGATTCTGGCAATAATAACTATTCACCACGATTATCGCTCAGTACATGAGAAATTACAAAATGCGGAATACTATGAGGCATGGTGCGAAGCAGCAAATGTAGAATTAACCGCAAAAGCACTAAAACGACACTATCCGCAGTTATTTGAAACCATAGTTGATATTTATAGGCAAGTCTTAATACTGCAAAGTTTATATCCATATAAGTTGTTTTCAAGTCGTGAGATACTGATAGAGGAACATAAATGTTCTATATGTGGAAAAGTAAGGAATTTTAGGAATCCATGTGGACATAAAGTTGGATTCTTATATAACGGAGAATTGTGTCATAATATTGTAACAAAGTGTCAACTCGTTGGCATAGCTTTAGTAACAGATCCGGTAAACAAATATGCCGTCGTCTTTGCTCAGGATACCAATGGAAAAAGAATAGAATACGATTATTCTCCTATCGCTTTCTTAATTAAGCGTTGGAATAATCCATATCAGTTTTGGAATTATCAAATAAAGGAGAAAAAGATAATTTTTTATGAGACATAAAACCGCGCAAAGCGTTGCGCAATAACATATTTAATTAAATAACAGAGCTTTTGCTCTTATTCTCTAACATCGTAATTCTGGAAAAATTACGGGTGAGAATAAGCAAGCCAAAGTTCACGTCTTTGGGCGTGGATTATTTGTGTGCTTATATTACCCAAACGGTGTTTTCCAGAGCCGCGATGTTAGATGTAAGCGCGATTGCAAATAATTCACGCTTTTTGCATGGAAAATCTTTTCAATCATCTGGAGCAAGTAGTGCTTCGCATGGACAGCCGATTTTGTACGGAAGATGGTCATTTGCTGAAGAATAACGTCATAGAGGCTGCTTTGGCACTTGACCCGAAACTGCTGCATTACCTGTTAGCCGACGAGAAACTGAAAAAGCAGTTCTTCTCGGAGGTCGATGGGCTGTTGGTGTTCGACAAAGTGAAGTTCCAACGCTTTGTGATGAACAAGCAGTTTTTGCCGGATTCCTATACGGCGTTTAAGAACAAAGTGGGTCTTACAACGGACTCCGGCGAGTTCTTGAGTGAAAGCCGTGAGGTTGTACTTTCATGGCCGTACAAGGATTGTATGCTGGAAGGCGGGCAGACAAAAGAAGATGCCAAACGCCAAGAGATTTTCTGGAATGAGACGCTTGCGCCGGACGAGATTAACCGCTTGACCGAGACGAAAGCACTATGCCATTTCCGACGCTATGACAGCAAAGGCGAGCACGAAGCAACCGAATTGCGTCCGGACGATAACCTCATCATCAAAGGTAACAACCTGCTTGCGCTTTATTCTCTCCGTGAGCGCTTCCGTAATAGCGTGAAACTAATCTATATTGATCCACCGTACAATACTAAAGGAGATGCAAATACATTCTCGTATAATAACACATTTAACCATTCTTCTTGGCTAACTTTTATGGAGAATAGGCTGCGCGTCTCCAAAGAATTACTTAGAAACGATGGGGTGATAACTATCGCCATAGATGATGAAGAACAAGCATATCTTAAGGTTCTGTGTGATGATGTATTTGGAAGAGATAATTTTATTGGTTGTCTTATAGTTCAAATAAAGCCAAGTGGTCGTACTAATGACGCTTATTTTGCAACTTGTCACGAATACGTCTTATGCTACGCAAAAAACATATCGAACATCGATATTAATTTTATGCCATTGAGCGAAGAACAGAAAAAACAATATAAAGAGGGAGTAGGAGATGATATTTATAAATGGCGTGATTTTCTGAGGACAGGTGGATATTCTACTCCAGAAGAAAGACCTAACTCATACTATCCGATATATTATAATCCAATAACGAAAGAGATTTCTCTAAAGACAATAGACGGAGGAATCGAAATATTGCCAATTGATTCTGAAGGTAAACACCGAGTATGGCGCAAGACACCGGATTCTTTGCAGATTCATTTAGATGCAAATGAGATAAAAATTGTGGAAAGGAATGGGGAATATAAAGTTAAAATAATTGATCGCGTCAAATCTGGTGTAAGACCTAAATCTATTTGGATAGATAGTAAGTACGATGCTGCATCTCATGGCACAAAGTTACTCAAAAAGATATTTGAAGGAGAAAAACTATTTAGTTTCCCAAAGTCTTTGTATGCCGTAAAAGATGTCATCTCATTGTTTACAACGGCAGAAGAAAATGATATTATCCTAGATTATTTTGCAGGGAGTGGTACTACCGGTCATGCCGTGATGGAATTGAATAAAGATGACGGAGGTAATCGTAAGTTTATTCTATGCGAGCAAATGGATTATATTAACACCGTAACGTCTAAGCGTATTCTGTATGTGTTAAAGGAAGAGGACAATATACAATCTTCACTGTGGGTGCAACATCATTCCTTTGTCTATTGTGAATTGGCGCAAGCAAATCAGCAGTTGGTGGAGGAAATAATGGCGGCTACTGAACCTTTCAAACTGCAAGAAATGTGGAAACTTTTGCAAGAAAAAGGCTTTTTGTCTTACAAGGTATCCCCGAAGATGTTTAGCGAACACGCCGAAGATTTCAATGATCTTTCCTTTGACGACCAAAAGCGTTTCTTAATTGAGTGCCTCGACAAGAATATGCTCTATATTCCGTTTGCAGATATTGATGATACCCACTTTACGCTCACGGAAAATGACAAACTCTTAACTCGCCAGTTCTATGCCCGCAGATAAGAAACTACAAGAACGATTGGTAGAGGAGTTCGGCAAGCGTTACCTTGACCGTGTAGAGTTGCCGCAATACTTCTATACCTCGCTTTCTCGCACGTTGCGTCCGTATCAGGACGAGTGCTTTCGCTATTTTACAACCTTTATCAGCGAGCCGTTTGAGGGAAAGCCTTTGCGTCCGCATTTGCTCTTCCACATGGCAACCGGTTCAGGAAAGACTTTAGTCATGGCAGGTGCTATGCTCTATCTATACGAACAAGGTTACCGCAATTTCCTTTTCTTCGTGGATAGTACAAACATCGTGGAGAAGACGCGGGATAACTTCCTGAATCCCGCTTCGGATAAGTACCTCTTTGCCAAGAAGATAGAAATCAACGGCAAGCAGGTGGAGATTAACGAGGTGGAGAATTTTCAAGGTGCTAATCCCGATTGCATCAATTTCTGCCTTACTACTATTCAAGGCTTGCACACAACCCTAAATAATCCGCGCGAGAACAGCGTGACGATAGATGATTTTGCGGAACAACAAGTAGTGCTGATTGCGGATGAGGCACACCATATCAATTCCGAGACACGCGACGGAGGAAGACAAACGGCTATCAATTTCAATGTAGGAGAGGCTAACGAGGAAACGACCAACTGGGAACAGACGGTTATGCGTATCTTCCAAAGCAACGAGAAAAACATGCTTCTGGAGTTCACGGCGACGGCAGACCTCACGAATCCGTTTATTGCAGAGAAATACTACGACAAAATCATCTTTGATTACCCGCTCAAACGTTTCCGTGAAGATGGCTATTCTAAAGATATAGAAGTGGTGGAAGCCGACCTTGCGCCTATAGACAGAGCCTTGCAAGCGGTAGTAATGAGCCAATATAAGCGCAAACTCTTTGCGACGCTTGGTCTTAACCGCAAGCCGGTAGTTATGTTCAAATCCAAGACCATTAAGGAGAACAGCGCTTTCTTGCAGACTTTCGTAGAGGCCATCTCGCACCTCAAAGCAGATAAGATTGCGTTCCTGCGAAACTTGGCGTGCGATGATCTGCAGGCCGCTTTCCGCTATTTTGAAGAGCACGGAATTACAAACGAGAACCTGATTTTAGAATTACAAGAAGATTTCTGCGAGGAGCGCTTGCTCTTGGTAGATGGCAATAATATCACGCCGGAGAAACAGCAACACCTCAATTCTTTGGAGTCCCCGAATAATGATTATCGTGCGGTCTTTGCGGTAGATATGCTCAACGAAGGATGGGATGTGCTCAACCTATTTGATATCGTGCGCCTGTATGACACGCGTGACGCAAAAGGCAATAAGCCCGGTAAGACAACTATGCAGGAAGCGCAACTTATCGGTCGTGGCGCACGTTATTATGCTTTTGAAGATCCAAACAAGTCGGGAAAGAATGGTGTGCGCAAATATGATGATGACATGGATAATCCGCTTCGCGTCATTGAGAAACTGCACTATCATAGCCAGCATAATCCGCGTTATATACAAGAGTTACACTCTGCTTTGGTTGAGACAGGTATCATCGCCGAGCAATATGTAGAGGTGGACGAGAACCTAAAAGAGGATTTCAAGTTATCACGTTTGTATCAAAAAGGGGTTATCTTCACGAACGAACAGCGCGAGATAGCACCGGAAGAAAAGAACGTGGACGGCTTGAGTGACGCTATTCGCAACAAACGCTATGAAGTGACGATGCCGACCGGACAACAGAAATCCGGTGACATCTTCGGACGCTATACTTCGGCTGAATTGACCGCACAAAGCCGCCAACAACTGAAGTTCTCTGACTTGGGCGAGAATGTTGTACGCACGGCTATTAACCGTTTCTCGGAACTGCATTTCGACAAACTGCATCGTCTATTCCCATCGCTGACATCAATCCAGATGTTTATGAAGGATTCCCGATACTTGAGCCATATTCAGTTTGTAGTAATAGGTGCCTCGGATGAAATTGAACCCGGCAAAATGAGCCAGAAAAACAAACTTTATGTCGCTACCGAAGTGCTCCGGCAAATAGTGCCGCAGTTATCTACGCAAGAGAAGAAATACAAAGGTACTACTGAATTCAAACCCGCCTCTGTAAGTGGAATCTTCCGCGACCATAAACTGCGTTTTGAGCATACGTCCGGCAATGAGCAATTTGGCAAGTCGATGAATGATATTTACAACCACGGCTTCCACTTAAATTTGAGCGAGAAGCATTGGTATGCCTATACCGATTGTTTTGGTACGTCTGAAGAAAAATATCTGGTGAAATATATAGATGATATTTATGCCAAACTACGCGAGAAATACAGCGAAGAAGTATGGCTTGTGCGTAATGAGTTGGATTTCAAGATCTATAATTTCGAGGACGGAAGAGCTTTTGCACCGGACTTTGTATTGTTCTTGCGCCGTAAAGATGGTGATGAATACGACAACCTGCAAATCTTCATAGAGCCGAAAGGTACACACTTATTGGCAAATGACCAGTGGAAAGAAGATTTTCTCAACCAAATCCAAGGAGCGGATATTGGTGAGTTCTGCTTAAAAGGCGAGAAATTCAATATCTACGGTCTGCCGTTCTTCAACAGAGACCCCAATGTGCCAAAGAAAATCGAAAATTTCAAGGCTCAATTTAAGGAAATTACAGGCTATACAACAGATTCACATTTCATATAATGTATGTCCGTTCCTCCGGATTCTATCCGGATACCTTTGTTAAGTGCGCGAGTCGTCAGGCTCGCGTCTCTATTTTGGTCTATAGGTCAAAATGCAGTCTGAAAAAAAGTAGTATCTCTCTATAGGT
>JBJECJ010000021.1:0-17237 GCA_051870955.1 Paludibacteraceae bacterium
CATCCGCAATATCGTAACGGAAGTGGGGGAGAAGTTCGGGGGAAGGTTTAGTTAATTTCTCGCTACGCTCGGTAATAGGTAATTCGCGCTACGCGCTGTAATAAGTAATATGGCTAAAAATCTTCTAACATATCTCAACAAAGTGCTCGGGATGGTGATTGGGGCATTGGGGCTGACGGGCTGCGTGGCAGTGAAATACGGCGTGCCCGAGGCTGTGGCGATGTACGGGTGTCCTGTGGCGAGTTTTGCGGCAGAGGGGACGGTAACGAATGAGCAGGGAATGCCGATTAAGGGTGTGAAGGTTACGGCGGGAGAGCGACAGGCATTGTCGGGAGATGGTCTTACCGTCCGCGACACAGTCGGGACGTTCCCTGTGGGTCTTACCGCAGGCGAGACGCCTGCGTCCCCAGTTAACCAAGCCCTGACGGACGAACAAGGGCAGTATCGCATTACGATAGACGCGATGTTTCCGGCGGACTCTATTTGGCTGTATGCCGATGACAGCACAGGGGTGTATGCCAGCGACTCCGCCCGCGTGAAGATAGCATACGAAAGCAACGGAGACGGCATGTGGGACATGGGTGACGGCAAGGCGGAAGCGGACTTTAGGTTAAAAAGACCCACCCCGACCCTCCCTACAAAGGGAGGGAGTAAGTAGGACCCACCCCGACCCTCCCTACAAAGGGAGGGAGTAAGTAAAAAAATGACTATAAAAACTAATACTAATTTCCTTTCCCTCCCCCTCGCGGGGTCCCCGCAAGCAACGCGCAGCGGGGTGCACCGGTAGGGGGAGTTGGAGGGGGTCCGTACACAAAAACACATATTATGGGTTATTTGAATTTTGACAAGACGGTGTTGACCAATCTAGAGCGGTCGCTCGGGAAAGAGATGATTCGCACGAATCGTGCGGGCGTCTATAACGCGACGACGCTGGTGGATTGCAATACCCGTAAGTATCACGGACAGTTGGTGATGCCCCTTCCGGAGTTGGGGCAAGACAACTACGTCCTGCTCAGTTCGCTGGATGAGACCGTCATCCAGCACGGCGCCGAGTTCAACCTCGGTCTGCACAAGTACGGTCCGACGACCTATGCGCCCAACGGGCACAAGTACATCCGCGAGTTCGACTGCGAGGTTATCTCGAAGACGACGTATCGCGTGGGTGGCGTGGTGCTGACGAAGGAGCGTATGCTGGTGAGTTTCGAACCCCGCGTGCTGATACGCTACACGCTGGTGGAGGCGCACTCCGCCACCACGCTGCGCTTCAAGCCGTTCTTGGCATTCCGTTCGGTGAACGAACTGACGCATGAGAACACTCGCGCGAATGCGAACATGGACGAGTGCGAAAATGGGCGTGTCAATCAGATGTACCGCGAGTTCCCGCAACTGTTCATGCAGTTCTCGAAGTCGGTGGAATACAAGCACGACCCGCAGTGGTACAAGGGTATTGAGTACCCGAAAGAGCAAGAGCGCGGCTTTGAGTTCAAGGAAGACCTGCTCGTGCCCGGTTACTTCGAGTTGCCGATGAAGAAAGGCGAGAGCGTGATTTTCGCCGCGGGCATCACGGAGGTGAAGACCCGCACGCTGAAAGCCACGTGGGAGAAAGAGATGACGCGCCGTATCGCCCGCGAGAACATGTTCGCCTGCCTGAAGAACTCGGCAGGACAGTTCTACAAACGCGAGGGCGACAAGTGCTACCTGCTGAGCGGCTATCCGTGGTACCATGCCGAGGCACGTGTAACCTTCTTCTCTACCCCCTCCTGCACGCTTGACATCGACCGCCCCGAGTACTGGGAGGCGATTATCGACCAGACGGCAGTGGATGAGATACGTCATTTCCTCGCCGGACATACCGGCATGGTGAAGATGACGGGCATGGACGACCCCGACGCGCTCCTCTGGGCTGTGCGCGCGTTCCAGAAATATGCTCATAAATACACCGTGCGCGAGGCGGCAGAGAAGTACGCCGACCTATGCGCCGACATCGTGGCGTTCTATCGCAAGCAGAACCACCCGCGTGCGTACCTGCACCAGAACGGGCTGCTGTGGGTGGACGGCACGCAGCGTCCCGCCACATGGATGAACGCCGTGGAGAACGGGCGTCCCATCACCCCGCGCACCGGCTATGTAGTGGAGATAAACGCGCTGTGGTACAACGCGCTGCGCTTCACGGCAGAGTTGCTCCGCGAGCAGGGCAAGCAAGAGGCTGCCGACCTGCTGGATTTCCAAGCAGAGATAACCCGCGGCGCATTCGTCAACACCTTCTGGAACGGGCTTTACCTGTACGACTACGTGGTGGACAACTACCAAGACCGCGAGGTGCGTCCGAATCAGATTTGGGCGGCAGGTCTGCCCTACTCGCCGCTGGATAGGAAGCAGCAGAAAGCCGTGGTGGATATATGCACAAAGGAGTTGCTCACCCCGCGCGGACTTCGCACGCTGTCGCCCAAGAGCGGCAACTTCCGCCCCGAGTACATCGGCGGGCAGTTGGAGCGCGACCGCAACTTCCACAACGGTCCCGTATGGCCCTGCACTATCGCAGCCTATGCACGCGCGTACATGACCTTGTACAAACGCAGCGGATTGAGTTTCATGGAGCGTATGCTGGTGGGCTACGAGCAAGAGATGAGCGAACTGTGCATCGGTACGCTGAACGAGTTATACGACGGCAACCCGCCCTACAAAGGACACGGCGGCATGAGTTACGCACCGAGCGTTGCAGCGGTATTGAGCGTGATAGATACGATTAAACATTACGAAGCAGAGAGCGAGAAAGGAGGTGCCTTATGAAAGCGTTAATGTTCGGATGGGAGTTTCCCCCTCATATCTTAGGCGGTTTGGGTACGGCAAGTTACGGTCTGACGCGCGGCATGGCGCAGCAGCCGGATATGCACATCACCTTCGTCATCCCGAAGCCGTGGGGCGATGAAGACCAATCGTTTTTGAAGATTATCGGCGCGAACAGTGTGCCCATCGTGTGGAAAGAGAACGACTACAACTACGTGAAACAACGCATGGAGGGCAAGATGTCGCCCGAAGAGTATTTCCACCTGCGCAACGGCATCCGCTACGACTATCGCCGTATCGGCACCGACGACCTCGGCTGTGTGGGCTTCTCGGGACGCTACCCCGACAACCTCATCGAGGAGATTGGCAACTACGAGGCTGTGGCTTCCGTGCTGGCGCACTCGCTGGACTTCGATATCATCCACTCGCACGACTGGCTGACCTACCCCGCAGGTGTGTTTGCAAAGCAAATATCGGGCAAACCCCTCGTGATTCACGTGCACGCCACCGACTTCGACCGCTCGCGCGGCAACGTGAACCCCACCGTGTTCGCCATCGAGAAACGCGGTATGCAGGAGGCAGACCATATCATGTGCGTGTCGAACCTGACGAGGCGCACCGTGATAGAGAAATACGGTATCGACCCGCGCAAGGTGTCCACCGTGCACAATGCCGTAGAGCCGTTGGCTAACCCCGACGAGTTCCAGAAACATCCGCGCAAGGACAAACTGGTTACCTTCCTCGGGCGTATCACCATGCAGAAAGGACCGGAGTACTTCGTGGAGGCAGCCGCTCGCGTGCTGGCTAAGACCGACGGCGTGCGCTTCGTGATGGCAGGTAGCGGCGATATGATGGCGAAGATGATTGAGTTGGCTGCCCAGCGCGGTATCGCCGATAAGTTCCACTTCCCGGGCTTCATGCGCGGCAAGCAGGTGCAACAGGTATTGGCAGACTCTGACGTGTATATCATGCCCTCGGTGAGCGAGCCCTTCGGTATCTCGCCATTGGAGGCTATGCAGGTAGGTTGCCCGTCTATCATCAGCCACCAATCGGGCTGCGCGGAGATTCTGACCCACTGCATCAAGACCGACTACTGGGATATAGACGCGATGGCAGACGCTATCTACGCCATCGTGAAATACCCCGCGATGTACAAGAGCCTGCACGAACTTGGCATGGAGGAGGTGAACAACATCCGCTGGTACGATGCCGGACTGAAAGTGCGCAAGATATACGACGGCGTGATTAACCATACGCTGTAAGTTAATTAAGAATTATGAATTAAGAATTAAGAGAGCCACTGCTCTGAGGTTTGTAATTGATAATTCTGCAATACATTACATAAACATTAAAACAATTCGCAATCATGAAAAATATCTGTTTTTGCTTTCAAATGCATGCGCCTTATCGTCTGAAACGCTATCGTTTCTTCGAGATTGGGCAAGACCACTACTACTACGATGACTTGATGACCGAGGAGTACATCACCGGTCTCGTGAACACCTCGTACATGCCGCTGTGCCAGACGCTGAAGTCGATGGTGGAGCAGTCGAAGGGCAAGTTCCACAGCGCTCTCTCTGTATCGGGCACGATGATGGAACTCTTCGAGCAGTTTGCACCCGAGATGATTGACGTGCTCAAGGAGTTGGCAGACAGCAAGTGCGTGGAGTTCCTCGCTACCCCCTACGCTTACTCTTTCGCTGCCGAATACGACATGACGGAGTTTGAGAACCAACTCAAGAAACACGCTGACCTCATCAAGGAGGTGCTGGGCGTGAAGACGCAGAGCGTATGGAACAGCGACCTGCTCTACTCCGATGACATCGCTTATCGCCTCTACGAGATGGGCTACAAGACCGTACTCACCGAGGGCGCAAAGCATATCCTCAGTTGGAAATCGCCTAACTACATGTACGCCAGCGCTGCCGCTCCGAAGCAGAAAGTGCTGCTGCGCAACATGCCGTTGAGCGACGAACTGAGTTTCCACTTCTCCGACCCCGCATGGCACAACTATCCTATGGACGCGGTGAAGTATGCGAACATGCTGCAAGGGCTGCCCGAGGGCGAAGAAATCATCAATATCTGGGTGGGTGCCGAGACCTTCGGCTTCAACCAACCCGCCAGCACGGGTGTGTTTGAGTTCCTGAAAGCGCTGCCGTTCTTCGTCGTGGAGCGCGGTATGGGCTTCTGCACTCCCGCCGAGGCGGCGAAGGCAATGGAGGCGAAAGACGTGGTGTCCGTTCCCTACCCCATGACATGGTCGGGCGAGGCAAAAGACCTGAGTGTCTATAACGGCAACGACCTGCAACACGAGGCGCTGGAGAAGCTCTACTCCGTGGCTGAACGCGTGCGCTTGTGCCAAGACAAGTCGCTGAAGACCAGTTGGTTGCGCCTGCAGGACATCAACCACTTCCACTTCATGAACCATATCGACCAAGGCACCAGCCACTACGAGTCGGCTTACGACGCGTTCATCAACTACATGAACGTGCTGTCGGACTTCATGCAGTGCGTGGAGGAGCAATACCCGACCTCGATTGGCAATGAGGAGTTGAACGAGTTGCTCAAGACCATCAACAACCAAGAGCAGGAGATTCAGCAACTGCAGAAAGAACTCGCCAAAGCCTCGAAGGCAACCAAAGCCGCTGCCAAAGAGGAGAAGGCAGAAAAGAAAGAGACCAAGAAAAGAGCGTGCAAAAAGTAAGACTACTGCTCATATTTCTTCTCGGAGCGGCTGCCGCCGTAGCCGCTCCGAAGCATAAAGTTGTCAAGACCGTGCTGCGGTCTTGGCAACTGCCGTCTGCAACGGGTATCGCCGACACCGTCTTGTTTCAGGATACCTTGATGCTCAACTATCCGATGCGCGACGTGGAGAACAACTACTCGCTCTCGTCCGCTTTCAACGGCAACTGCCTCGTCTCGCCGCTGCAGGCGCGTATCTATTTCGACCGTTTGGAGACCGTGGACGACCTCTTCGCCACCGCCTACCAGCCCTATGTCTATTCGCCGACGGATGTGCGTTTCTTCAACACCACCACGCCCTATTCGGAGATAGCCTACAAGAAGGGCTTCACCACCTACCGCGAGGAGAACGAAATCAACCTGCTCCTCACCGGTAACATCAACCGTCGCCTCAACCTCGGCATGCAGATGAACTACCTGAACGCCGTGGGGCACTACAACAACCAAGCCGGGCAGGACTACAACGGCTCCGTATGGGGCTCCTACAACGGCAACCACTATACCATGCAAGCCGCCTTCGCATGGTCGAAACTGTCGCATTACGACAACGGCGGCTTGCAGAACACCGACGACTTGGACGGTCCTCTGGAGCCCGAAGACCTGCCCGTGCGGCTCAATGCCATGGTCGGCTACCGCTACCTCACGGGCTTCCTGAACCATTACTACAGCATCACCGTGGAGCGCGAGCGGCACGACTCCATCGAGGTGCGCAACGAAGAAGGCAAGTGGGAGAAGAAAGACACCATCCGTATCGACTATATCCCCGTTACCACCTTCCGCCATGTCTTCGAGACCACCAACAGCAACCGCCGCTACATAGAGAAGACCGCGCAGCAGAAGTTCTACGGCGTGAACGGCTTCGGCAACACCTACCTGCGCACCCCCAACCGCACCAACGACTCCACCGACGTGCTCACCATCCGCAACACCTTGTCGGTAACCTTTGAAGAAGAGTTCAACCGAATCTTGAAGTTCGGCGCGAGCGTATATGCCATCAACGAGTGCCAGAGGCATCTGTTCAAGACGGGGGACTTGAATAGTGAGCAGTGGGCGGCACTTACCGGGGACGCAGGCGTCTCGCCTGCGGATAAGTCTCCCTTCAAGGGGGATTTAGAGGGTCTTCCCACCTCCGCCCAACTCATGGGCGACACTACCTACCGCTACCAATGGACGAACAACACCTTCGTGGGCGGTGCGCTCTACAAGAACCGCGGCAAATGGGTGCACTACGGCTTCGACGGCGACGTGTGCGTGGCGGGGTATAAGTTGGGCGAGTTTCAGGTGAACGGGCACGTGGACGGCTACTTCCCCGTGGGCAAAGACACGATGTACATCAACGCCCGCGCCTTTGTGAAGAACGAGACTCCCTCGCTCTATCTGAACCACTACGAGAGCAACCACTTCCGTTGGGAGAACGATTTTCAGAAGACCTACCGTTTCTACGTGGGCGGCGACATCGCCTACCCGACCAAGTGGGTGAAGCCGAAAGTGGAAATCGGCTTTGAGAACCTGACGCGCTATATCTATTTCGATGCCGCCGACGGGCTGCCCAAGCAGTACGACGGCAACATACAGGTGCTGATGGCGAATGTGCAGTGCCACCTGACCACGCCGTGGGTGAACCTTGAGAACCACGTGGTCTATCAGATGAGCACCTCGGAGTACCTGCCCCTGCCCGCCGTAACGCTCTACCACAACCTCTACTACCACGGTTCGTGGGCACGCAAAGCCATGGACGCGCAGATAGGCGTGGACATGCGCTTCTTCACGAAGTATGCCGCGCCGGTGTTCAACCCCGCCACCTCGCAGTTCGGTGTGCAGACGGGCGAGCAGAAAGTGCAAGTGGGCAACTACCCCGTACTGAACGTCTATGCCAACTTCTACGTGCGCTCCATCCACTTGCGTTTCTTCGCGCAGTACACCCATTTCAACCACCTCTTCATGAAGTCCAAGCCCTACTACTACGCCATGCCGTCCTACCCGATGAACCCCGACGTCTTCCGCGCCGGACTCGCTTGGCATTTCTACAACTGACACTCCCTCAGGCATTAAGACCAAACAAGACGCTTTTGAGACAAGAAAGCGTGCCTATTCTTTCTCCAAACTCACCCATATATTAGGGAAAAAGTGTGCCTGCGTGCCGGCTGTTTCTATAAACTCACCCGCGCGCGTGCACACGTATATATTTTAGGAAAGTGCTGGCACGCCGGCACGCCGGCACACTTACCCCCTCTCCACACACCACCTGCTCCTTCCACAAAAGAGTACGATTATTAAGATTTGCCATGCCGCGACCCTATCGCGTCTTTTTCGCGGGTCGGTCGCGGGTCTCCCGCGGGTCGAACGCACATCTACCCCACCCCAAAAAGGTACGATTGTTAAGATTCACCCTCTTCTCCACTACCCCACACTCTCCCCGTCTTGCCCCCGCCGCAAGACCATACCGATTGCCGCCGAGGAGGTACAGAGTCAACAAACGGGGATTCCTGTCAAACTCGCGCTAATTGATATCCCGACAAAAGCGGGTCGCAAAGGTTTTTGAGTACAAAAAGCGTTTTCATTTGCGTATATCAAAAAAAAACAGTAACTTTGCAGGCTAATTTGCAGTAACACACACGATGAAACGGCTACCCCTGATACTCGTTTGGTTTCTCCTGCTTTGTGCGGGAGAATTGTGCGCACGCAACGTGCGTGTGTACGGGTATGTGGTGGATTCGGATAATCGGGGTATTGAGTTGGCAAATGTGTACGAGACAGGACCCACCCCATCCCTCCCTACAAGGGAGGGAGAAAATGGTACCACGACTAACAAGAACGGGTACTATGAGTTGATACTGATGGAGCCTCGTGATACGATTACGCTGGTGTTCTCTATGGTAGGTTATACTACTGTCTATCAGCGGATTGTGTCGCCGCAGGAGGTGCTGAATGTGAATGTGGAGATGGCAACGAGCGAGGAGTGGTTAGAGGAGGTGGAAGTGCGAGGCGTGAAGCGGCAGACGACGATGATGGACCATATCGATGCCGGTGCGAGCCGCGTGATGCCCGATGCCACAGGCGGGTCTATCGAGAGCCTGCTCATCACCTTTGCCGGCGTGAACCAGAACAACGAGTTGAGCAGTCAATACAACGTGCGCGGCGGCAGTTTCGATGAGAACGTGGTCTATGTGAACGGCATAGAGGTGCACCGTCCGTTGCTGATTCGCAGCGGGCAACAGGAGGGGCTCTCGTTCGTCAATCCGTCGATGGTGGAGAACGTGGAGTTCTCGGCGGGCGGCTACGGCGCACAATACGGAGATAAGATGGCGTCGGTGCTGGATATCCGCTACAAACAGCCGGAGCGCTTCGAGGGCTCGCTGAGCGCCAGCCTGCTCGGGGCAAGCGTGTATGTGGGGCATGGGAACGAGAGATTCTCCCAGATGCACGGCATACGGTACAAGACCTCACAGTATATGCTCGGCTCGCTCGCTACAGCGGGCAACTATCAGCCGAATTACTTTGACTATCAGACCATGCTGACATGGCAAAGGACCCCCTCCCTTGGTAGGGAGGGACGGGGTGGGTCGTGGACTACCTCTTTTCTTGGCAATGTGAGTGTGAATGACTATGTGTTTCAGCCGGATTCGATGTCGGAGAGTTGGGGAGGATTGGACGCAAAGCACCTGAATATATGGTACGAAGGTCAGGAGAAAGACCGTTTCGTAACGGCTTTTGCCGCGCTGAGCACGGGGGGGCAGGTGAGCCGTGAGGTGAGCATCGGCTTCGATGCGAGCGGCTTCTACACCAACGAGCGCGAGACCTACGACATCACGGGCGAGTACGTGCTGTCGAACCAATCGCTGGACGCGGAGAACCCCGACACAGGCGGCGGTCGCCCGGGGGAGATGGTGGACCCGAGCGGGCAGACGGACGTGCTGGGCACAGGTAAGTACCACCAGCATGCCCGCAACCGACTGGAGGCGGGCGTGGCAACGCTGTCGCACCACGGCGAGTGGAAACGCGGGCAGAACAGCCTGACATGGGGCGTGAGTGCGCAGGGCGAGTGGATACGCGACCATATCAGCGAGTGGGAATGGCGCGACTCGGCGGGCTACAGCCTGCCCAACAACGGGCAAGACATGCTCCTCTACTATGCCATGCAGGGCGACAGCAGCATGCAGTCGGCGCGCGTGCAGGGCTACGTGCAGAACACCCATAAGTGGAACACCGACAAGGGGCAGGTGATACTGACCGTGGGCGGACGCCTGCAATGGTGGAGTTGGACCAACGAAGTGCTGCCCAGCCCGCGGGCGAGCCTCGTCTATATCCCCGGCTGGAAGCGCGATTTCAGTTTCCGTCTGGCGACAGGACTCTACTACCAAGCGCCGTTCTACAAGGAGTTGCGCGACACGCTGACGGGGACGGACGGCGTAACGCGTATCTCGCTCACGCGCGACCTGAAAGCGCAACGGTCGGTGCACGTGGTACTGGGCGGCGACTACTATTTCCGCGCATGGGGGCGACCGTTTAAGTTCACCGCCGAAGCCTACTACAAGTATATCGACCGCATGGAGAGTTACACGGTGGACAACGTGCGGGTACGCTACTCGGGCAAGAACGACTCGGAGGGGTACGCGGCGGGGCTGGACTTGAAACTCTACGGCGAGTTGGTGCCCGGGGCAGACAGTTGGATTAGTTTGTCGGTGATGAGCGCGAAGCAGCGGTTGCTCGACCGACCGGAACTGGGCTGGATACCCTCGCCGCAGGAGCAACGCTACTCCTTCTCCATGCTGTTTCAAGACTACGTGCCGCAGTTACCGCAGTTGCGCTTCCACCTGAAGATGATATGGAGCGACGGCATGCCCTTTGCCGCGCCGCGCGACTACGCCAGCATGAAGGTGCTGCGCATGCCGGACTATCGGCGTATAGACATCGGCGCAACCTACGCCTTCAACGCGAAGACAGCAAAGTTCATGCGCGCCCCGAGTGCGAAACACGTGGCGGAGTGGGCGATACAGTTTGAGGTGTTCAACCTCGTGGGCTGGAAGAACGTGAACTCCTATTTTTGGGTGAGCGACGCCTACGGGCAGCAGTGGGCAAGCCCCAACTACCTCACCGGCAGACGCTACAACCTGAAACTGACGGTGGACTTGAAGTAATTATGAATTAAGAATTATGAATTATGAGGGCGTATGCTCTGAATACTCCGAATAATCCGAGTACTCTGAATAATCTAACCACTAACCACTGACAACTAACCACTAACCACTGACAACTATTATGGCAGAGCAGTTAACTCCAATGATGAAGCAGTTTCGAGACATCAAGGCGCAATACCCTGATGCGATGTTGCTGTTTCGTTGCGGCGACTTCTACGAGACCTATTGCGAGGACGCTGTGGAAGCCAGCAAGATACTGAATATCACGCTCACCCACCGCAACAATGCGGGCGGGGCTGCTCCCACGGAGATGGCGGGGTTCCCCTTCCACGCGCTGGATACCTATCTGCCGAAGTTGGTGCGTGCAGGACGACGCGTGGCGATATGCGACCAGTTGGAAGACCCCAAACTGACGAAGAAACTGGTGAAACGCGGGGTTACAGAACTGGTTACCCCGGGCGTGAGTTACTCCGACACCACGCTGCAGCAGAAAGAGAATACATGGGTGGCAGCCGTGCAGTTCACGCGCCATTCGTTAGGTATCGCTTTCCTCGACATCTCCACGGGCGAGTTCCTCGCCGCCGAGGGCGCAAGCGACTACATCGACAAACTGCTGACCAACTTCGCTCCCAAAGAGGTGCTCTTCCTGCGCGGGCGCAAAGCGGACTTTGAGGCGCACTTCGGCAACAAATACTTCACCTTTGAGTTGGAGGACTGGATGCTCAACGAGACGAGCGCGGTGGAACGGCTGCAGAAGCAATGGGGCGTGCAGAACTTGAAAGGCTTCGGATTGGAGAAGATGCCCAATGCGGTGATTGCCGCCGGCGGCATACTCCACTATCTGGACATGACGCAGCATTTGCAGACCGGTCATATCCAACACCTGAGCCGCATAGAGGAAGACCGTTATGTATGGCTCGACCGCTTCACGATACGCAACCTCGAACTGACGGGTGCACAGCGCGAGGAAGGCAAGACGCTGTTCGAGGTGCTCGACCGCACGCAGTCGCCCATGGGTGCCCGCATGCTCCATCGTTGGATGGCGCTCCCGCTCAAAGATGTGCGCCCGATACGCAATAGGCAGATGGTGGTGGAACATTTCTTCAAGCACCCCGACCAACGCGACACGCTGCGGGCGGAGCTAGCGAAGATGCAGGACATGGAGCGCGTGGTGAGCAAGATAGCCACGGGGCGTATCTCGCCGCGCGAGATGGTGCAACTGGCGGTTGCCCTGCGGGCGGTAGGGACTATCAAAGAGGTGTGCCTCTCGGCAACAGACAACGCCTATCTTTCGCTGCTCGGCGACCAGATGGAGACCTGCGCGGAGATGCGCGGACGCATAGAGCGCGAGATACAGCCCAATCCGCCGGCAGTGCAAGGGCGACCCGGAATCATCGCGCGGGGTGTGGACAATGAGTTGGATGAGTTGCGCGACCTGCATAGCAACAGCAAAGACTACCTGCTGCGTCTGCAACAAAGCGAGAGCGAGAAAACGGGCATACAGAGCCTGAAGATTGGCTTTAACAACGTCTTCGGCTACTATCTGGAGGTGCGCAACACCTACAAAGCGCAGGTGCCGCCCGAGTGGATTCGCAAGCAGACCCTCGCCAACGCCGAGCGCTATATCACGGAGGAACTCAAAGAGTATGAGGACAAGATTCTGACGGCGGAGGAGAAGATACAGGTGATAGAGAACCGGCTCTACAACGAATTGATGCTCGCGCTGACCGACTATGTGCCGAAGATGCAGGTGGATGCGAACATCGTGGCGCAGTTGGACTGCCTGCTGTCGTTTGCCGCCGTGGCGGCGGAGAACAAGTATATCTGCCCCGATGTGAACGATGGGCTGGTGATAGACATCCGACAGGGGCGGCACCCTGTCATCGAGCAGCAGATGCCGCTGGGCGAGGCGTATATAGCCAACGATGTACTGCTGGACAACAACGGGCAGCAAATCATCATCATCACGGGTCCGAACATGGCGGGTAAGTCGGCGTTGCTCAGGCAGACGGCTCTCATCGTGCTCATGGCGCAGATGGGCAGTTTCGTGCCGGCGGAGAGCGCGCAGATAGGTGTGGTGGATAAGGTCTTCACCCGCGTAGGCGCGAGCGACAACATCAGCATGGGCGAATCGACCTTTATGGTGGAGATGAACGAGGCAGCAAGTATCCTCAACAACCTCAGCGAGCGCTCGCTGGTGCTCTTTGACGAACTCGGGCGAGGCACTTCCACCTACGATGGAATATCCATCGCGTGGGCAATCGTGGAGTATATCCACGAACACAAAGGGCATGCGAAGACGCTCTTTGCCACCCACTACCACGAACTCAACGAGATGGAGAAGACCTTCGCACGCATCCGCAACTACAACGTGTCGGTCAAGGAGGCGAACGGCAAGGTGATATTCCTGCGCAAGTTGGTGCGCGGCGGCTCGGAGCATAGTTTCGGTATCCACGTGGCGAAGTTGGCAGGTATGCCCGAGAGCATAGTGCAGCGCGCCAATCAGATACTGCGCGACTTGGAGCGCGACGCGGCATCGGTTACCCCCACCGCCGCCAATATCTCGCCCGCGCAGGGCACGCAACTCAGCTTTTTCCAACTGGACGACCCCGTGTTGGAGCAGATACGCGATGAGGTCAAGAGCATGGATATCAACAACCTCACCCCGCTCGAGGCGCTGAACAAACTGTCAGATATCAAAAAACTCGTAGGAGGGTAATGGTTAATTAAGAATTATGAATTAAGAATTAAGAGTGCATTGCGGGGCTGGGGACGCAGGCGTCTCGCCTGCGGGCAAGGCGCAAGCCTTGGATGATACGACATTGCTTACCCAAATAGTTCGTCCGAACTATCCGTTCGCGACATAGTAGGGACGCCTGTGGGTTACTCCGATAATTTTCAAATTTACAAATTTACAAATTTTCAAATTATACAGTTATGGCAGAAGAGAAAAAACAACCGTCTGCGGACAAGTTGAAAGCATTGCAGTTGGCGATGGCGAAGATTGACAAGGACTTCGGCAAGGGTGCCATCATGAAGTTAGGCGACGACAAGATAGAAGATGTGTCGGTTATCTCCACCGGCAGTATCGGTCTGAATCTGGCGCTGGGTGTAGGAGGCTATCCGCGCGGACGTGTGATAGAAATCTACGGTCCTGAGTCGTCGGGTAAGACCACGCTCGCTATCCACGCGATGGCAGAGGTGCAGAAGCAGGGCGGTATTGCAGCGATTATCGATGCCGAGCATGCCTTCGACCGTTTCTATGCCGAGCGGCTGGGCGTGGACACCGACAACCTGCTGATAGCACAGCCCGACTGCGGAGAGCAGGCGCTGGAGATTGCGGACGAGTTGATTCGTTCGTCGGCAGTGGACTTGGTGGTGATTGACTCCGTGGCAGCCCTCACACCCAAAGCCGAGATAGAGGGCGACATGGGCGATAACAAAGTGGGCTTGCAGGCGCGACTCATGTCGCAGGCTTTGCGCAAACTCACCGCGACCATCAACAAGACGCAGACCACCTGTATCTTCATCAACCAGTTGCGCGAGAAAATCGGCGTGATGTTCGGCAACCCTGAGACCACCACGGGCGGTAACGCGCTGAAGTTCTATGCTTCCGTGCGCCTCGACATCCGCAAGGTGGGGCAGATAAAAGAAGGCGATGAGGTGCTGGGTAACCAAGTGCGCGTGAAAGTGGTGAAGAACAAAGTGGCACCTCCGTTCAAGAAAGCGGAGTTCGACCTGATGTTCAACGAGGGAATCTCCAAGGTAGGCGAAATCATCGACCTCGGCGTGGAGAACGGCGTTATCAAGAAGTCGGGTAGTTTCTACAGTTACAACGACACCCGCCTCGGACAAGGGCGCGATGCGGTGAAGAACGTGCTGCGCGATAACCCCGACCTCATGGACGAACTCGAAACCCAAATCATGGAAGGATTAAAAAACAAGAAATAAAGACTGCCTTCGTTGTCCGACCGCTAACGCTGAAAGACCGCGCTTCGCGCTGTCCGACTGATATTCCAAACGAAATCAGTCAGACAGCGAAGCGGTCGGACAACGAAGTGGTCGTTCAGCGCAAAGCGCGGTCTGATAGTCGCAAGACGGTCGTTCAGCGCAAAGCGCGCTCTAAAAGTCTATCTATGACCGAACTCCTCACCATATCGCCCAAAGAAGCGCAAGCGTTGGAGCGTCAATACCGCATCGTATCGAAGTCGGTGGACGCTCGGCAGCGCAACTTGCGTGTGAACTTATCCATACTATTGGATGAGGAGGGGCGACGTGTGCCCAAAGATGCGCCTGTACCGCTCTACGAGCCGCCGCATTTCCAAGATGTGCACGCAGCAGAAAAGGTGGTGTATATCGTGGGGGCGGGTCCTGCGGGACTGTTTGCAGCACTCACCTTGCTGGAGCATGGCGTGAAACCCATTATCTTCGAGCGAGGTAAGGAGGTGAGCGAGCGCAAGAAAGACATCGCCCTGCTCAACCGCAACGAGGGACTGAACGCCGAGAGCAACTACTGCTTCGGCGAAGGCGGTGCAGGCACGTTCTCCGATGGCAAACTGTTCAGCCGCAGCAAGAAGCGCGGCAACATGCAGCGGGTGATGGAGTTGTTCCATTACTTCGGTGCCCCCGACAGCGTGCTCTACGAGGCACATGCCCATATCGGCAGCGACCGCCTCCCGAGTATCATCCGAGCCATGCGCGAGTGCATCCTCTCCCACGGTGGCGAAATCCATTTCGAGACCTGCTTCCACCTATTGGATAAAGGATTAAGGACACAGGATAAAAGACTGAATAGCACTGGGGACGCGGGCGTCTCGCCCGCGGTAGAAAAGCATTATACCGAGACTTCAGAGACAAAGGTAATAAGTCCTTCATCTTTCATCCTGCATCCTGCATCCTGCACTGACCTCATCTACGCCATCGGGCATTCCGCGCACGATACCTACCGCGAGTTAGCGACAGCAGGGGTGCGGCTGGAGCCCAAGGGCTTTGCGATGGGCGTGCGTGTGGAGCACCCGCAGTCGCTTATCAACCGCCTGATGTACCACAACGCGTCGCAGGAGATAGTGGACATTGTGGGCAATGCCAGTTACTCGCTCGTAACGCAGGTGCAGGGGCGCGGGGTCTATTCATTCTGCATGTGCCCGGGCGGGCATATCGTCCCTGCGGGCAGCACCGCAGGCAGTTGTGTGGTGAACGGCATGTCTGCCAGCCATCGCAACTCGCCGTTTGCCAACTCCGGCATGGTGGTGGAGATACGCCCCGAGGACATCTGCGCGCACCCCACGTGGGAAACCAACTTGCTCTACCAAGAGCGTCTGGAGCAGCTGGCGTTTGAGCACAGTGCGGCAGCGAGCCAAGCCCCTGCCCAACGATTGCGAGACTTCGTGGAGGGCAGAATGAGCAAGACCCTGCCCAAGACCAGTTACCTGCCCGGAGTAGTGCCCAGCCGCATGGACGAGTGGTTACCGAAGGAGATAGGCAGTCGCTTGCAGCAGGGCTTCCGCGACTTCGACAGCAAGTACAAAGGTTTCCTGACCAACGAAGCGGTTATCTTGGGCGTAGAGAGCCGCAGCAGCAGTGCCGTCCGTATCCCCCGCGACCCCGAGACGATGCAGGCATATTGGGAAAAGGAACCGCATGGTAATTTTCAAATTAACATATATCCCGCCGGCGAAGGCGCAGGCTACGCAGGAGGCATCACCTCCTCCGCCCTCGACGGAATCAACGTCGCACAAGCAGTAATACAAAGGATAAAAGACCGTTCGCTACGCTCACTACAAGATAAAGGATAAAAGACTTATAACTTTCAACTTTGACTACTAACCATAACATATCCTCTGCACAGAATCCCATGAATCTCGTGAGCGCAAGCGAGCAGGAGTATAAACACCTTGCTGCGGGCTACCGCCCTTGCAGAGATTAGAAATAATTTTTTAGGAGTTGTTCACTAACTACCCTATTTAGTCTTTCATCCTTCATCCTTAATCCTTCATCCAAACACCAACCATGTTTTCCCGAACAATCCAAGCCATAAGCGAAGAGGCGTTTGCCCGTTTGCAGTCCGTTCGCGTCATCTTGTTTGGCGTGGGCGGCGTGGGCGGCTGGTGTGCCGAAGCCTTGGTGCGCACCGGCGTGCAGCACTTGACGATAGTCGATTTCGACACCATCGCGCCGAGCAACCTCAATCGGCAGGTAGTCGCCACAGCGGGGAACATCGGTCGCGCCAAGGTGGAGGAGATGCGCGCGCGCCTGCTCTCTATCAACCCGCAGGCGGACATCACCGCCCTCCCGCTACGCTACGACACCGACACCGCCGACCGCTTCGACTTCAACCAATACGACTACGTGCTCGACGCCATCGACTCGCTCGACTGCAAGATGTTGCTTATCCGCCGAGCCACCTTATCCACCGCCACCCTCTTCTCCTCCATGGGTGCCGCACGCAAGTACGACCCCGCGCAGATTGAGGTCGCGGAGTTCTGGAAGGTGCACGGCTGCCCCTTGGCGCGGGCACTGCGCACACGCATGAAGAAAGCCGATATGCTACCTGCTAAGAAGTTCCTCTGC
>JBJECJ010000022.1:0-3235 GCA_051870955.1 Paludibacteraceae bacterium
CGCCGATGGTACTGCACTTGTTGTGGGAGAGTAGGTAGCCGCCACTTTCAGAGCCCGAAGAGTAATCTTCGGACTCTTTGTCGTTGTGGAAATCACGACAAGCACCATTTTTATTTGCATATATCAAAAAAATATAGTATCTTTGCACCGTCCGTTCGAAGATATATGCACACATATCCGCAAATAGTCTGCATTGAGATGTGTTAGTATATACTATTCTGAGTATATACAAAATGTTTGTGATTATTACTTTCTCATAATTATATATACCTTAACAATAATAACTGTATGGCAAAGAAAGAACAGAAACAGAAAAGCATAGAGGAAGCCCTTTGGGAGTCGGCGAACAAGTTGCGCGGGTCGGTTGAACCATCGGAGTACAAGCATGTGGTGCTGAGTCTGATATTCCTGAAATACGCGTCCGACCGCTTTCTGGAACGCCGAAACGAGTTGATAGGAGAGGGTAAAGAGGCATTTGTTGACCAGTCGGTATTCTACAATGCGAAGAACGTCTTCTACCTCAACGAGCAGAGCCGTTGGGACTACCTGATACAGAATGCCAAGCAGAACGACATTGCCATCAAGATAGCTGCGGCGTTGTCTGCCGTAGAAAACGACAATCCTTCTTTGAAAGGAGCGTTGCCGAGCAACTACTACTCCGGTCTGGGGCTTGACCGCTCTAAACTCGCTGCCTTGCTGGACGAAATCAACAAGATAGATACCCTCCAAGACCGTGAAAACGACCTTATCGGGCGGGTGTATGAGTATTTCCTCGGTAAGTTTGCCATCGCGGAAGGCAAAGGCAAGGGGGAGTACTACACGCCGAAAACGATAGTGAACCTCATCGCGGAGATGATTCAACCTTATAGGGGGAAGATTTACGACCCGTGTTGCGGTTCGGGCGGTATGTTCGTGCAGAGTATGAAGTTCATAGAGGCGCCTCACGGCAATAAGAGGGATATCTCCGTTTATGGGCAGGAATACACCAATACCACGTACAAACTGGCGAAAATGAACCTTGCTATCCGCGGTATCGCCAACAACTTAGGCGAGCAGGCGGCAGACACTTTCCACAACGACCAGCATAAAGACCTGAAAGCAGATTTTATTATGGCAAATCCGCCTTTTAACCAAAAGGCATGGCGTACCGCTGCCGAACTCACGGACGACCCGCGTTGGTACGGCTACGATGTGCCGCCCACGAGCAATGCCAACTATGCTTGGATTCTGAATATCATCTCTAAGTTGTCGTGCAACGGTATGGCGGGCTTCCTGCTTGCTAACGGCGCACTGAGCGGCGACGGCGTGGAACTGAATATCCGTCGCCAACTATTGAAGAACCATTTGGTGGAGGCGATAGTTATTCTTCCGCGTAATATGTTCTACTCCACCGACATCAGCGTTACCCTCTGGATATTGGCAGGCAACCGCAAGGCACGCACCGTGGAGCAGAATGGCGAGATGGTGCGATACCGCAACCGTGAGAATGAGGTGCTGTTTATCGACCTCCGCCAGTGGGGCGAACCGTTTGAGAAGAAGTATATCCAGTTCACGCCGGAGCAGATAAAGCAGGTGGCGGATAATTTCCACAACTGGCAGCGTGAGGGACACGAGAATACCTATCGCGATGTGCCGGAGTATTGCTATTCCGCCACGCTGGATGAGATAGAGGGAAGGGCTGGTCGCTGGTGCCGAGTAAGTATATCGAATTTAAGAGCAGGGACGAGAACATCGATTTTGATGCCAAGATGAAGCAACTGCAAAGCGAGATGGCGGAACTCCTGCGGCAGGAAGAAGAGAGCAAGAAAGACTTGCTGAACCTATTTAAGGATTTAGGGTATGGAATTGAATGAGAATGAGGTTGTCGCAAAATTTGCGACAACCAATCTGTGTCTTTGCATTAAGAGTCAACTTGTGCAAAAATTGCATAGGTTTAGACGTGCTATCATATGTGCAAATTTTGCATATACCAAAGATTCTGGTTGTAGAGAGGGCTTTATGTAGACAAACGAAATAACGCTCTACAATCTGAACACGATGGTGAAAGTAGTGGTAAACCTCATCAACAAGAGCAACTATGCCTAAGGTAGAAATGAAACGTTTGGGCGACTACATCCGCGAGGTGGATGTTCGGAACAAGGACTTGAAAGTTACACGGCTTGTCGGATTAACTATCGACAAGGCTTTTATTCCCTCTGTCGCTAATGTTATCGGCACTGACTTATCCAATTATAAAGTTATAAAGAAAGAGCAGTTTGCTTGCAGTTTGATGCAGGTTAGCCGCGACGGGAAAATGCCGGTGGCAATGTTTGAAGGCGATATGCCTGCAATTATGTCGCCCGCATATCCCTTGTTTGAGGTTGTAGATACAACAAAGTTGTTGCCTCAATACTTGATGATGTGGTTTTCTCGTAAGGAATTTGATAGAGAGGCTTGTTTCTATGCAGTCGGTGGTGTGCGTGGAAGTCTAACGTGGGAAGATTTCTGTGATATGACATTGCCAATCCCCCCGATAGCCCGCCAGCGTGAGATGGTTGCCGAATATGCGATGTTGGCAAATCGTATTCGCTTAAACAACCGCCTGATTTCCACGCTTGAATCCACCGCCCAAGCCCTCTACCGCAAAATGTTCGTGGAAGGGATTGACAAAGACCACCTACCCGCCGGCTGGCGCATAGGAACACTGGAAGATGTATGTAATACACAATATGGTTATACAGAAACTGCAACAATAGAAAGAGTTGGTCCAAATTTTCTGAGAATTACAGATATTGTAAATGCAAATATTGATTGGCTAAAGGTTCCTTATTGCCATATCTCTAATCAGGATTTTAAGAAGTATAAGTTGGAAGTAGGAGATATAGTCATTTCTAGAACAGGTGCCAATATTGGTTGGGCAAAACAAATAAAAGGGACTATTCCCGATGCTGTCTTTGCTTCTTTTCTCATAAGAATAAAGGTGAAAAAGCCTGACTTGCAATGGCTGATAGGGTATATGGTAGAGTCGTCAGATTTTAAGAATTTTGTCGTGGCAAATCAGCAAGGTTCTGCTCAACCTCAAGCAAATGCCAATATTCTTGTTAAGTATCCTATCATAATTCCGAATGATGACATTTTGCTACGGTACAACAGACAGATGCTTAGGATTAATCGAATTGTTTATTTAAGAGAATATGAGATATACTAGTGTTGCGATAAATTATCGCGATATGTTAATAAAAACCTGATTATAAGT
>JBJECJ010000023.1:0-16633 GCA_051870955.1 Paludibacteraceae bacterium
CTTCAGAATAAACATGATTTTCTCTTAATCAACACAGGCTTTTACTGGTGAGCCGGAATACACAATACACGATACACGATACACGATACACGATAAGCAATCATTATTCCCCTTTTCCCACCACGGCTTTTAGGAACTCCGGCAGTACGGGTGCCCACACTTGCCAGTTGTGTTTCCCCTCCACGTACTCCAGCCGATAAGGCATCGTCTGCTTGTCCAAATACCGCGCGAGGTGCTTCGTCTCCGCGCGGAAGGCGTCGCCGTTGCCCGTGGCTATCCAATAGAGCGGCATTTGGTCATGCGGAGTGGGGTATTCGCGCCGCGCCAATACCGGCGACAGCAACCCTACCACGCAGCAGCGCGCCGTGTCTGCCAAGTTCAACGCCTGCCGCGCACCCGACGACAAACCCGCAATAAACCGCTTGCTGCAATCCTGCGTAATGGGGAAACTACTTTCTATACGCGCCATCAAGGCAGGAAACTGCCGCTCAAACCGCCCCTTCACCAAGTCGTCGAAGCGGGTGAAGATATGGTTGATTTGGTCTTCGCGAGTGCGCGTGAAGCAGTAAGGCATCACAATCACTATCGGCTCTATCGCCTCGGCGGCTATCAGGCTGTCCACCACCTCGCGCACCCTGCCGTTGCGCGCCCAAGCCGTATGGTTGCCGCGAATGCCGTGGAAGAGATACAGTATCGGGAAACCTTCCTCCGGGCAATGCTCCGAGGGGTAATAGACACTCATCGCCGGCAGCCCGTCCTCCGCCGCAATCTCAATGATATTCCCCTGCGCCCGTATTCCCGCGCAAACCATCACGAGCCCCAAAAACAACGCCAATCCTCGCTCTCTCCGCATAAACATCTAATGAACGTGAATACCTTTTATTTTAACATATAATTATCGTGTAATTAACCATTAATTTTTCGCTGTAAACTTCTTTTTTATGAAATTATATGAATAATTGTATGTGAATAATGAGGGCGTTGGAACTGAGTTTCAGAGCATGAGCACTCATAATTCATAATTCATAATTCATAATTCTCAATCGCTTCCTCGAACATCTCCACGCACTTTCGCACGGAGGCTTCCAGCGTGTAATCCAATCCTTGTTGGGCGTATGCTCGCTCCATGCGCCGTTTCTCCGCAGGGTGGTCAAGCCAGTAGTCTATCTTCGCCGCCAAGTCATCGGAGTTGCCTGCCTTGAACAGACTTCGCTCATCCAGCGCAAACTGCCTTGTGGCGGACTTGTCGCTGTCGGAGATGATAGGCACCAGCCCCGTCGCAAACGCCTCGATACACGATATCGCTTCGCTCTCCATGTCGCTCGCATGCACATAGAGGTCGGTGTTTGCAAGCAACTCAATCAGGTCATGCTGATTCAGATAGACGAACATCGGCGGGTTCGCTAACCGCTTTCCTAACCGTTTATACCAACGCTCCAACGGACCTTTCCCTGCAAACACCACCTGAATCTTGTCTGCATACTTCGATTTCTTCACCGCCCGCAGTATCACATCCTGCCGCTTCTCGCGCGCCAACCGCCCCACCATGGTGATGACAATTTTCCCCTCTCCCCCTTTGTAGGGGGAGTTGGAGGGGGTCCTATCTTGTTGGCAGAACGCGCTGCTGATGCCGTTGGAGATGGCGCGTATGTCGCCTGTGTAGCCGTGCGCTATCATCTCCTGTCGCATGAAGGGACTAGGGCAGTGGATATACCGAAACTTGTTGTATATCCCCACGCGCCATGCCCAATAGAGCAGATTCACTATCAACGTGAACTTCCCCAACCGCACCGCGCTCAGCAGGTTCTCCGGCTGGATATGAAAGGCGGCGGTGGCGGGCTTGTGCAACGCTCGGCATACCTGCTCTGTGCGGTAGGTCAGCATGAAAGGCATCATGCAGTGCACCACGTCTGCCCACGCCACCGCCTCGCGGATAACCGCCATATCCACATGGGCAAAATGAAAGTCGTTGGCACGCACCAAACCATCCACTATGGGGAGGCGATACTCCTCCAAGCGGAACATCTCCGGCTCGTCGGGCAGAGCGGTGCCGAGCACTCGCACCTCATGCCCTTGCCTACGCAATTCTCCTGCAAATCGGCGGCAACTGATAGTCGTGCCGTTGTTGGACGATATGAAATCGTCAATCACTAATAAAATTTTCATCTTGTTGACATTACAAAGGCGCAAAACCAATAAAGGTTTAGGAGTGAGCCTTTTTGTTAATAAAACCACTTCTTTCCGAAGCGTAGCAAATTCCGTGCAAAAGTACTGCCTTTTCCCCGCCTAAGCAATATCCGCATTTCGGAAAAAGTTGTCTTTTCTTCATATCAGCCGAAACGAGCACAATATAACGCCACAAAACACACCAATCCCCGCCTTGCGCAAGCGGGGATTGCCTTATTTATCAAAAGTACGTTGCTTCAAATAACCTCACCTCGCACGGAAGAACGTAACGAAATAGACCCCTGCGAAGACGAGTAGGATGGCAGCGGCTTGCGTCCAACCGAAGGTGGAAAGCCCCATTGCTACGGATACCAACGCGGCTACGATGGGCTGGAAATAGTTGTATATCGCCACCTGCGTAGGGCGCAGCACTTTCTGCGCCCACGTCATCAGCAGGTAAGCAACATAGGTGCCGAACAGCACCACGAAGCCTGCTTCCAAATACGACACCGCGGGGATACTCTCCCACGGCAGCGACACTATATGCGGCAGCGTGAATGGTGCGATGCAGAGCGTGGCGGAGAGCATCATCCACTTCATGCACGTTACGATGCTATAGCGTTTTATCAACTTGCCGAACAGCACTAAATAGAGCGCAAACGAGCATTGCGCCAGCACGCACATGCCTGCTCCCAAGGCAGAGCGACTGCCGTCTTCGGACCCATCTATCATGCCGCTTGTGCCCTGTGCGCCGGAGAGGATAATCGTCAGCGCACCCGTCAGCGCCAACACTATCCCCAGCACCTTATACCACCGCACAGGCTCTTTGAGCAGCAATGCCGAGAGTATCAGCGAGATAACAGGCAGCATGGTGGTCATCAGGCTGGCATTGACGGGCGAGGTGTAACTGATACCCACCGTATAGAGACACTGGTTGCAGGTGATACTGCACAGCGACGCCACGAAGAACAGACCGATGTCTCTCCGCGGCACTTCCTCCTGCTTGTGGCCGCACAGGGTCAGCACCAGCGAGGTGAGCCAGAAACACAATGCACCGCCCGCCACGCGGAAAGTAACCATGTCTAATCCGCTGAAGTCCACGCGCATAGCGTCTTTGGCAAGGGGCGCCATCAGTCCCCAAATCAGGCATGCGCTACCCATCGCCATATGCCGCAACCATGTGCTTTCTTGTACCTTATTCATCGTGTGTGTATATGGAAACCAATGCGAGGATTGACTTTGCTTGCCATAAGTATCAATGCCTCTTAATTCCTAATTCCTAATTCCTAATTCCTAATTCTTAATTAGAAAAGAGACTATCTAACGCGCGGTTAAATAGTCTCTTTCTCTCGAACGGCGGTTGGCTTACTTCACGCGGCGCTCTTGGATACGTGCCTTCTTACCTGTGAGTTTACGCAGATAGTAGATTTTGGAGCGACGTACCTTACCATACTTGTTCACGGTAATGCTCTCGATGAAAGGGCTGTCCATAGGGAAGATACGCTCTACGCCTACGTTGCCCGACATCTTGCGAACGGTGAAGCGCTTCTTGTCCTCGCTACCGTGGATGCAGATGACATCCCCGCGGAACTCTTGCACGCGCTCTTTGTTACCCTCTTTAATACGATAAGCAACGGTGATCTGGTCACCTGCCTTGAATGCCGGAAACTCTTTCTTCTCGCCGGCGAATGCCTGTTCGGCAATCTTAATCAAATCCATTTTCTATAATGGTGTTTTTAATAGTTACGCGCAGAGTATTCACTACTATTCGGACGTCGGCTCTTGCCGTCTCCTACCTAAATCGCCAGAGACTCAGCGCAAATCGGCTGCAAAGGTACTGCTTTTTTTTGATATACGCAAACTTTTTGCCTATTTTTTTGAAAATAATCGTTTCTATACCTGTGATGGCTCGTAGAAGCAGATTGTCGGGCGGGATTACCGCGCGCGGAATGCCCAGTTCTCGGTAGTTATGACCGCCGTGGAGTCGCCTTGCGCTACTATGAAATAGCCTGCTGCGTCGCCTGCCTGCTCCAGCATCTGCTTTGCTTCGTCTGCGCCCAGCACCATGCACGCCGTTGCCAGCGCGTCCGCCCGCATGCAGGAGGAGGCTACTACGGTGGCGCTCAGCAGGCTGTGCTGCACAGGGTAGCCCGTGCGCGGGTCGATGGTATGCGAACGGCGCTCGCCGCCCTCGTAGTAGAAATTACGGTAGTTGCCCGAAGTCGCCATGCAGATGTCTGTCGTTTGGATAATCTCTTGCAGGGCTTTGCTCTCGCCCGTGGGGTCGTCTATGGGCTTGGTGATACCTATGCGCCACGGCTCGCCGTGCTTGCTCACCCCCTTGGCAACCACCTCCCCGCCTATATCCACAAGGTAGTTCTCCGCACCGTGGTTTGCCAGCAAGGCGGCAATAACATCACACGCTTGCCCCTTTGCCACCGCACTCGCGTCCAGCATCATCCGCTCATCGGCTTTCTGCACGCGGTGCTCGCGCAACGCCACCTTCTCAAACCCCACCAGCGGCAGCACCGAGTCTATCTTCGCTTTCGTTATCTGCTCACGGTTCTTGAAGCCGAAGCCCCAGAGGTTCACTAACGGCGCCACCGTGATGTCAAATGCGCCGCCGCTCAAGGCATGGACACGCTCCGCCTCCGCCCACATCTGCTCGAAGAAAGTGTCGGTGAGGGTGTCATGGTTGTGGTTGATTTGGGAGATGACCGACGCGCTGTTGAACATGCTCAGCGAGTGGTCGAAAGCGTCAAATGCTGCCAGTATGCTGTCGTGCAGGTCCGCGCTTGCTTGGTATTTGATGTTGTAGTACGTACCGAATACCATCCCCTTGTTGGCAAAATACATCGGCGCAGGCTGTGATTTCTGCCGCCGGCCAAACACCGCCACCAGCACGATAGCCAATACCGCCGATAGGACAATGGATATTTTCTTTGCTTGAGACATAGTTAATTTGTTCCAGTTTGATAGAGATAGAAGGTAAACCGCTTCACTGAACGACTGATTACTATCTGATACTATATCGGTCTGACAGCGCGTTCCCGACTTGTCGGGATAAAAAGCGCGGTCGGATAACACCGTGGTCTAACAGCCGCCAGGCGGTCTGACAGCGTAGCGGTCTCATTTCAGGTACACTCCGCAGGAGATGTTGGCGTTGAGCCGTTGCTCGCCCGGGTCGGTGGCGCTCCAGCGGATGTTCTCGCGGCTGATACGCCACGGGTTGAGCATGAGGTCGGCAGACAGGTGCAGTCCGCAATGCGCACTCAGCGACCAGTCTTTGCGCAGGGTGAGGGCGAGGTTGTTCACGGCAAAGTCGCCCAGATAGCCGGTGTAGAGGCTCTTCCATGGGGTCATACCTAATCGGGCGGAGAGCGTCATGTCGTAGGGTAGGGCGAAGTCGTAGCCTAATTCCAAGTACGACGACCATGCGCGTTTGACAGTGCCGTCATCCAGCCGGTAACCGTCGCGGCTGGTGAAACGCGTGCACCAGAGTATGCTCAGCGGCAACTTGCTGCTCACCTTGTAGCCCGCGCGCAACTCCGTGGTGTTACCGGGTTGCCCGGGTGCGGCTTGCTTAAAGTCGAAGAGCCCCGTGCCATCGAAATAGCACATATGGATGACGAACAGCCGAAAGCCCCAGCGCGAGAAGCCCACGGAGATATCCACCTCGGGGTTGAAGCCTTGAAACGCCCAGTCAGTGCTTCCCACATTCCACCACATGTCCACAAACAAGCCGCCGTAGCCCACGTTCGCACTCGCCTGCATGCTCGGTCCGCCTACATACAACCCGCGCCAGATATAGTTGGCAACGAGGTTGACATCCGCGCCGTATGTCAGCCCCAGCCGCTTCGGGTGCTCATCCAGCCAACGGGATTTCACTGGGGACGCCCCGATAGTGTCGCGTGCAAGCAACGTGTCTTCCGCCGAGACGGGGAGACAAAAAAGAAAAAGCATTACCCCTACGCATAGCGCAAGAGGAAATGCTTTTGATAGGTTGCGGTACATGGCTGCAATCTCGAAGTCTCCGAAAAGTTTTCGGGTGTTCTTACAGTCCTTTTTGTGCTACCCATGCAATACGCAGTGCCACGTCAAGGATACGGGTATCGGTCAGCGTTACGATGCCACCCTCAGGACCGGGCTCAATATGATAACCTGCCTCTGCGTTTCCTTCACCTTTGAAGAAAGCGCGAACTGCATCGGGTTCCATACCAAGTTCCTGTGCGATGGCATCCATACTGCCATGGGGGAGACTGTCTTTTACCTCGCGGAGGCGGTCAAATGTTGTACGAATCATAATTGTGTCGTTTTTTATGGTTAATGTTACGTTATTTTCTTTTGCGCTGCAAAGGTACGAAAAACTTTTGATATAAGCAAGCGTTTGTATAAAAATAATTGATTTTTTAGACCGCTGACGCTGTCCGACCGTTTCGCTGACCGACCGTTTCACTGTCCGTAACTCTGCCTCCCCCGCCTCTCCTGAAAGGAGGGGAGGGGGTCAGGGGGCGGGAAGGTACACTCGGCTTCAAGCCGCAAAGGAAAATAAAAGATAACAAAATTAATTTAACCGTTTATTCCTTGTCAATTCCCAACTATGCAAAATTAATGAATAATTAATGGTCATTAAAGGAGGTTTTAATGGCTCTTTATATGGTCTTTAACGGAGAAATAAAACGAGGAATTAATGAATAATTAACGGTCATTAGCGGAGGCTTTCGCCCGTATCTCCGTACTGGAAATGTCAAAATACGGTGCCCCTTCCAGCATGATTATCTGTGCGTTGTGTATTGCTGATACATTCCATTCTGTTGTATCTGACCAGTCTCCCTTTAAGGGAGATTTAGAGGGTCTCCTCGGATACACGAAGATTCGGTAGTGCGAAACGATATACTCCCACTCTCGCCAGCGAGGCAGAATCCGCAGGTTATCCTCGCCGATGATGAGGCTGAAAGTATGCTGCGGATAGGCTGCGGCTAAGGCGCGCAGGGTGTTGGCGGTGTACGACGGTCGCGGCAGACTAAACTCAAAGTCGCATGCCACCACGTGCGCATTACTGGGGACGTGGGCATCTCGCCCGCGGTAATTACTGGGGACGTCCCGACTATGTAGCGGACGGTAAATCCCCTCTATCGCCTTTCGCACGCCCTCCAGCCGCTCCTGCTCATCTGCCAACTCGCGGCTGTCTTTCAGCGGGTTGTTGGGCGACACAATCATCCATACCTCATCCAAGTCGGTGTGCTCCGCCACCCACTTTGCCAACCCCACATGCCCATAATGCACGGGATTGAACGAACCGCCGTAGATACCAATCTGCATAGCATTTAATTTAATTCCCAGCAAAGGTACAATCTATTCCGATATATTCTTCAGAATACCGAGTCTCGAGAGCAGCGCCTCCAACTCTGCTTGCGCCTTTTTTAGGTCGTCGTTAGTGATGATATAGTCGAACTTCGGTGCGTCCGCCAACTCGATACTGGCTTTCGCCAGCCGCTTCTGAATCATCTCCTCCGAGGTGTCGCCTCTGCCGTGCAGGCGGCGCGACAACTCCTCCACCGACGGCGGCGCGATGAACACTGCTGCTGCCTCATCGCCGAAGATACGCTTCAGGTTCAGCCCGCCTTTCACGTCGATGTCGAACACCGCCGTCATGCCTGCCGACTGTATGCGCTCTATCTCCGACCGCAGCGTGCCGTAGTACAGCCCCTCGTACACCTGCTCATACTCGATGAAATCGCCGTTAGCGATGTGTTGCTCAAACGCCTCGCGCGAGACGAAATAGTACTCCCGCCCATCCTGCTCCTGCCCCCGTGGGGCACGCGTCGTACACGACACACTCAGCGCAAACTGACCCGGAAACCGACTCAGCAGGTGCTTCACCATAGTAGATTTACCGCTCCCGCTCGGAGCACAAAAAATAAGAATCATAAAACTTCGTGTTTGGAACTTCGTGTATTTAACTCCGCTTCGCTCCGTGTTTGGAACTTCGTGTAATAAACTTCGCTTCGCTCCGTGTACGCCCGTAGGGCTTCTGTACATTTACTTTCTTACAGCCTCTCAGAGGCTTTCTAACACGGAGTTTCTTACAGCGCGTAGCGCTTTCTAACACGAAGTTTCTTACAGCGCGTAGCGCTTTACAGCACATTCAGCACCTGCTCTTTGATTTGTTCGAGGATATCTTTCATCTTCACCACGATAATCTGCATCTCGCTCTGGTTGCTCTTGCTGCCCAGCGTGTTTATCTCGCGTCCCATCTCCTGTGCGATGAACCCGAGTTTCTTTCCTACGCCGCTGCCGTCCCCCGCCATCGTCTCGCGGAAGTACTTGATATGGTTTCGCAGTCGCACTTTCTCCTCGTTGATATCCAGTTTCTCGAGGTAGTAAATCATCTCCTGCTCCAGTCGGTTCATGTCCACCTTCTGCCGTGTCTCTTCGGACAACTGCTCGAGGTTCCCGAATAGCCGCCCGCGTATCTTCTCCACGCGGCTCTTCTCATAGGGTTCCACCTCCGCCAGCAACGCCGCGATACCGTCTAATTTCTCGGTGAACATACGCTCCAGCGCTGCGCCCTCCTGCGTGCGGAAGGCGATGAAATGGTCTATCGCGCTCATGAGCGTCGCTTTCACCACCGCCCATTGCTCCTCGCTGATGGTGCTCTCCTCCTGCACCCGCATCACGTCCGGCAGACGCAGTATGGTGCCCGTCAGCGGCTCATCGGACATGCCCAACTCCGCCTGCAACGCCCGCAACTCCTTATAATAATACGCAAACGCCTCTTTGTTGATAGGGGTGAACTCTCCGCCGGCTTTGTCGCCTTGCACGTTCTCCAACTGAATGCTAAGGTCTATCTTCCCCCGCTCCAACCGTTGGTTGATAATCGTGCGAATCTCCAACTCTTTGTTGCGCAACTGCGGAGCCATCCGCGTGCTCAAATCCAGCGACTTGGAGTTTAGTCCTCGCAGTTCAACAACAATCTTTGTATTCTCCATTTGGCTTTCGGCTTTGCCATAACCGGTCATAGACAGTATCATATCCTATAGTTTGTTATTGTACTATTGTTTTAATTATCTTTGTGTTTGGATTAAGGAAACAGGATTAAAGACAAACAACATTCGTCTATGAGATTTCAGAGTCGAGACTAATAAGTCTTTTATCCTTCATCCTTTAGTGAGCGCAGCGAATGGTCCTGTGTCCTATCGGTAGATTTCATTTACCAATGCAAAAATGGCTAAAAATGGAGTGCAAAACCTCGTCGGAGGTTATCTGCCCCGTTACTTCTCCGAGGGCAGTCAGGCAGTCGTGCAGGTCCATCGAGAGGAACTCGCCGCTCACACCCGCGTCCAAACCCTCCTGCACGCGGAGGATAGCCTCGTCTGCCCGCGTGAGTGCCTCATAGTGGCGGATGTTGCTGATGGTGGCGGCGTTGCGCGTGGCGGTCAGTTGCTCGCCCGCCTCCTGCAAGCGCGCCAGCAGCGGCGCAATCTCTTTGTTCCTCGCGGAGATATACACCTGAGCCTCAGGGTCATCCGACGGCGCAGGCACCGATGCCAGCAAGTCCGCCTTGTTTATGACGCGGATATAAGACCCACAAGACCCCCTCCAACTCCCCCGACAGAGGGAGGGAGAAGAGGACCCACCCCGTCCCTCCCTACAAAGGGAGGGAGAAGAATTAGTATTAATAGACGAAGGTAGATTCTTCTCCTCTCCCCCTCTGTAGGGGGAGTCGGAGGGGGTCCTGGAGGGCTGGGGTGGGTCCTGTATCTCAATGACTATCTGCGCCTCCTCGGCGGCTTTGCGGCTGCGGGCGATACCCATCTGTTCTATCCTATCGTCCGTCTCGCGTATGCCCGCCGTGTCGATGAAGCGGTAGAGTATGCCGCCGAGCACCATCGTCTCCTCCACGGTGTCGCGTGTGGTGCCCGCTATGTCGCTCACGATGGCGCGCTCCTCGCCCACCAGCGCGTTCAGCAGCGTCGATTTGCCCACGTTGGTCTCGCCTATCAGCGCCACGGCGATACCTCTCTTTATCGCGTTCCCCGCCTGAAACGAGCGCGTCAGGTCGCTCAGCCGCCCGTGTATCTCCTCCGCCAGCGCTTTCAACTCCCCGCGGTCGGCGAACTCCAACTCCTCGTGGTCGGCGAAGTCCAACTCCAACTCAATCAGTGATGTGAACCGCAGCAGACGCTCCCGCAGCACGGCTATCTCGCCCGACACGCTGCCTTTCAGTTGCTTCAGCGCCAAGTCTTTCTCGGCTTTCGACTGCGAGGCTATCAGGTCTGCCACTGCCTCCGCCTCCGCCAAGTCCATCTTGCCGTTCAAGAACGCGCGTTGGGTAAACTCCCCCGCCTTTGCCAAGCGGCAACCCGCGTCCACCAACCAGCGCAGCAACTCCTGCTGGATGTACAGACTGCCGTGGCAACTTATCTCCACCGTGTCCTCGCCTGTGAACGAGTGCGGCGCACGAAACACCGTAGCCACCACTTCGTCCAGCACCTCCTCGCCACGCACTATCTCGCCGTAGTGGACAGAGTTGGCTTTGGCTTCGCGCAGGTCGGTACGTCCGCGGAATAGGCTGCCGACAATCGCTATCGCCTGCTCGCCGCTCACGCGCACCACGGCTATCCCCCCGCACCCGTAAGGCGTTGATATCGCACAAATAGTATCGCTCATGTTGGTTTCAAGTAGGAATAAGATTTTTGTATTGATTTTCTTTTGATTGCCGTTTACCCCGACTTGTCGGGGAGCGCAGCGAAACAATAAAACAATGCTCAAATAATTTTTAGCATAGATTTTTAGTGGGATTATGGATTGGATTTTCCTATGCTATCCCAAAATCATTGCAAAAATAACGCAAAAATCTTGACTGATAATATAGTGAGTGATCATTTTAGCCCTTTCGCTTCGCTCAGAAATCTATATAAAATCTTATTAAAAATCTATTTAAATATTATTCAAAAGAAAAATTAATGATTAATTATACGATAATTATATGTTAGAAGACCATGAGGTAAGAAAAATATTTGGACAATATTTGATAATACTTGTTTTAGGAAAAGAAAAATTAATGGTTAATTATACGATAATTATATGTTAGAAGAAGAAATAAAGTCTATTGTTGTTCAGAAGTTGGGGCATTCGTGTTCTCGGCGCCCGTGTCCCCCCATAACTTCCGCATCCACTCCGTCATCTTCTGCTCCTGCGGGCTGCCTTGTGCAAACCAGAACCGCCGCCCCTGCAACTCATCGGGCATGTACTGCTGCTTCACGAAGTGGTTCGGATAGTCGTGCGAGTAGAGATACCCCTCGTGGTACCCCAGTTCCTCCATCAGTTTGGTCGGTGCATTGCGCAGGTGCAGCGGCACCGCGAGGTTCCCGCTCTGCTGTACCTCCGCGAGGGCGGCGTCTATCGCCAGATAGGCGGAGTTGGACTTCTGCGAGGTCGCCAGATAGACCGTCGCCTCCGCCAGCGGAATCCGCCCCTCGGGCCAGCCTATCTTCGTCAGCGTGTCGAAGCAGGCGTTGGCGACCAACATCGCATTCGGATTGGCGAGCCCTATGTCCTCGCTCGCGGAGATGACCAGCCGCCGCGCGATGAACTTCGGGTCTTCCCCGCCGGCAATCATACGCGCCAGCCAGTAGAGCGCCGCATCGGGGTCGCTACCCCGTATCGACTTGATGAAGGCGGAGATGATGTCGTAGTGCAACTCTCCGTCTTTGTCATAGGCAACGGGGTTCTGCTGCAACTGTTTCGTAACTGTCTCGTTGTCTATCTCCCGCACGCCCGAGTTGGTAACCAACTCGATGATGTTCAGCAACTTACGCGCGTCTCCGCCGGAGTAGCGCAGCAGGCTCTCCGTCTCTTTCACCTCTATCTGCAACCCCTTGATATACTCGTCTTCGGTCAGCGCACGGTGCAGCAACTCCAGCAGGTCGTCTTTCCCCAGCGACTTCAACACATACACTTGGCAGCGGCTCAGCAGCGGCGTTATCACCTCGAAGGACGGGTTCTCCGTAGTGGCGCCTATCAGCGTGATAGTCCCTTCCTCCACCGCCCCTAACAGACTGTCTTGCTGCGACTTAGAGAAGCGGTGAATCTCATCGATGAATAGGATAGGCGGGCGTTGGTCGCTCTGCGCAGCAAACAAACCGCTGTTCAGCGCGTGGGTCTTCTTCGCTTTGTCTATCACCTCGCGCACCTCCTTCACGCCGCTCGTTACCGCCGAGAGGGTGTAAAACGGGCGCTCCAACTGCCGCGCGATAATCTTCGCCAGCGTGGTCTTCCCCACGCCCGGGGGACCCCACAGGATGAAACTGCTGATGTTCCCGCTCTCTATCATCGTACGCAGCACAGCACTTTGTCCTACAAGGTGCTTCTGACCGATATAGTCATCCAGTGTCTTTGGTCGTAATCGTTCGGCTAAGGGTAGCATGATTTCAGTGTTCAGTGGTGTCTGGGGACGCAGGCGTCTCGCCTGCGGACAAGGCGCAAGCCTTGATAAAAAGCATAGCCGGCCAAAATAGTTAGTTTCCAACTATCCGTCCCGACAAGTCGGGGCGTCCCCGGTGATTAGAGTGTTAGCATCTTCGCCAGTTCCGCTTCGTGCTCTTCTGCGCTGAGGCGGCGGATGTGGCTCTCGGTGCGCACGTCGGTGTCTTGCTTATAGACGAGGTAATGGTGCTCGGCTTTGGCGGCTATCTGCGGCAGGTGCGTGATGGCGATTATCTGCCGCGAGACAGCCATCTGCCGCATTATCTCGCCCATCTGCCCGGCTATACTGCCGCTCACGCCCGTGTCTATCTCGTCGAAGATGATGGTGGGCAGTCCGTTGCTGGACGCTATCAGAGCCTTGATACACAGCATGATACGGCTCATCTCGCCTCCCGATGCCACGTCGCTCACGGGGCGCAGGCTCTGGTTGAGGTTCGCGGCGAAGAGGAACTGCACATTGTCCCTGCCCGTCTCGGTGTAGTCGTCGAGGTCGCTCAGCGTGATGTCCATCTTCGCGTGGGCAATCCCCAGCGAGGTCAGGTCGCGCTCCAACTGCCGTGAGATAGGTTCGCGCACCTGCTCGCGCGAGTGCCGCAGGTCGGCTGCCGCTTTCGCGAGAGCTTTCTCCTGCTCCGCGAGGGTCTTGCGCAGGCGCGATAGGTCTTCGTCGAAGTTCTCCATCTGGCGACATTGCTCTGCCAACTCATCGCGTTGCGCCATCAGCCCCTCCACATCCTCCGCATCGAACTTCCGCAGCAGGTCTTGCAGCAGCCCGATACGTTCCTCCACTTGCTGCAACCGCTCGGGGTTCACCTCCGTCCGCTCGGCTTTGCGACTTGCCTCGCGGGCGATGTCGCGCAACTCTATCAGCATGCTGTCTATCCTTTCTTGCAGGTCGGGCGCCGCCTCACGCAGGTCGCACTGCCGCAGTATGTCGCGCGCTGTGCCGCCGTGCTCGCCCTCTATTGCCTCCGTGCAGGTCTCCAACGCGCGGCGGATGTCCTCCGCGTGCGCCAGCAGATACTGCTCCTCCTCCAGCGCGTTCAACTCATCCTCGTCCTCCAAACGCGCCTCTTCCAGCATGCGGTAGCGATACTGCACATAGTCCGCGTCGGCTTTGCTCTTCTTCGCCAAGGCTTCCAACTCATGCAGTGCTTTCTCCGTCTCGCGGTAGGCTTCGTAGCGTGCACGATACGCCTCCCGCTCTGCCTCGTTCTTCGCGAGGGTGTCCACTATCTCCCGCTGGAAATCATCGTTCTCCAAGAGCAGGTTGGCGTGCTGCGAATGGATATCTATCAGCCTTGCGGACAGCGCTTTCAGTTCCGCCAAGGTAACCACGCTATCATCCACAAACGACCGCGACTTCCCGTTGGCATACAACTCCCGCCGTATGATTATCGTGTCATAAATATCTCCCTCCCTTGTATCGGGGTCCCCGCAAGCACCGCGCAGTGGGGTGAGTGTAGGGAGGGATGGGGTGGGTCCTCTAAACTCCGCCTCGATGATACATTTCTCCTCCCCGTCGGTGATGGCTTTGCTGTCGGCGCGCGCCCCCATCACGAGCGCCAGCGCACCCAAGATGATACTCTTGCCGGCACCCGTCTCACCCGTTAAAACAGAAAACCCGCCCTCGAAATCAATATCCAAGTGCGAGATAAGGGCATAGTGCTCTATGTGCAAATGTCGAAGCATATTTTCAGTTTTGCGTTGGTCGTTTCACGTTTGTAACACGCAGTGCCAAACATGCAATGTCTAACATAAAATGACTAACACGCAGTGCCAAACATGAAATCAGTTCAGTTTCTCGTACAAATTCTGCCGCGTGGGGTCAATGTCCATCAGTATCTCATACACGTTCTTCTTCTCCTCCGCGGTGCCCTGCTGGAAGATGTTCACCAGTTCGTCGGCTTTCGCGTCGAGGAAGGTGTTGATGACGTAGGTGGCAGGCCGCGCACGGTTCGCGTCGCGCAGCACGCTTATCCCGCCGGCGATACGTGCCCGCCCGTTGGTTACGTTCGCCTGCATCTCGTCCAACCCGAGGCGGTGGTACGTGTAGACATACTCGCGGTATTTGCGGAATGCCTCGTCCATCAGGTTGTTCACCAGCGCATAGCGGTTGCGGTTGCTCTCAAACGCTTTCCACCCCGTCTGCTCCGTCCCCTCCATGCTGGCGGACTGACACGCGTTCACGATATCTTCGCAGGCTTGGAAATAGGGTGTGCCCCCGAGCCGCGAGAAACTGTCCATGTCGTACCCGATGATGAGGTAGCAGTAGTACGCGAGCATCGCCGTCAGGTTCGTGGTGAACGTGTTCTGCTGATACTCTATGCGGTCGTATTCCTGATAGGTGAAGTTAAACTGCTGGTCTTGGAAGTTGATGAGCGGTGTCGTGTACGAGGTGCCATACACGGGGCGGCGGCTCTGCAACTGCATGGTGCACGTGTACAGGTTCTCCTCCACGCTCGTTACGATAATCTGCATGCTGCATTCTATCTTCTCTTTCTCCGAGAAGGTCATGTTCGTCCAGCGGTTCTGGTTCATGTATTCCTCGATACTGCTCTTCAGCGTCTCGAACACCTGCTTGTTGCTGCCCTGTATCTTGTCGGAGTTGATACTCACGTTGCACCGCAACTCCTGCCCCCATGCCGCCATGCTCATCAGCCACGCCAACAGGCAGATAGAATACTTTTTCAACATACGATTTTCGTGTAATTCCTAATAGTCAATAGTAATTATTGTATTTCTTTGTCTTGCGTTTTTTCCGATTCTTCGGAAAAGAGCAAGTGCCAACAGCGGATAAAACTTCTGTGTTGTCCAATGTTTTTCTTTGTTATTCTTCTTATCTTCTGCGAGAAACTCACTCCCGAACAATGGCTTTCACATTCCCCGTCTCCGTGTCAAAATATATCTTCGGCAGTTTCCCCCCGCCGAACAGGCTCTGCGCCAGCGGCACGGCAATGCCGAACTGCGCCACGGGTAGCGTCCCCTCCAGCAGCATGGCACCATCGTAGGAGATGGTGTACAGACCCGCCCCCGGGAGGTTGTAGCAGATAGCCGACGCCGCGGGCGCGTTCTTGGCGTTCTTCTTCGTCTCCACCGCGGGAGCAAACACCTGCTTGCGTGCGATGAAGTTCAGCATGACAGGCAGCGCCGACGCGTCCTCCTCGGCGGTAACGCCGTTCTCCGGCGAGAAGTAGAGTAGGGGCTTCTCTTCGCTCTTCGTAGGCACATACTGAACGGTCTTCACCACCGTCTTCTTGCTGCGTTTACCCGTGAACAGTTGCACCAACTGCTTCTCCTGCTTGCTCAACTCTTTCAGTGCCACTTCCAGCCCTTTCCCGTCCCCGGGTGCGTTCTCTATCTCACCGCTCAGCAGGTACATCTTTGCCTCGCGAATACGATATATCTGTTTTGCTATCGCCTCCGCGCGCAACGCCGGCGTCTGGGCTCTCAGTTGCTCCTCCGTCAGCGGCAGCGACACGGGCTGCTGGGTTGCGCGAGCAGCCACTGGGGACGTGGGCGTCTCGCCCGCGGTGGGTCGCATAGTAGTAGTCATCGGCAGGTTGTAGCCGTACAGCACACCGTTCTCCGCGATACTCAGCAGTTGCATGTTCGCTCCTCCGTCTGCACTCACCTTGACGGGGCGGCTCAGGTCTGCTTTGCTGCGCGACCGAACGTTCACGCCCACTATCTCTGCTTTCTGACTGTTCACGCTTATCACGTCCTCCGTCCCCAAGTACTTCTCCGCATAGCGGCTGTACGGTCCTGCCTCTTCGACCTCCACGGTGTACGTGATATCAATCTCCATCAGCGTCTGCGGCATGTAATAGACCAATGCCAACTCCTGTTCTTGCACCACTTGTGCCTGCATGCCCGTCACTCCGCTCATGCCTGCCAAGCATAATCCGATTATAAGAATTGCCTTTTTCATATCTTGATTATAGTTGTTCTAATGATATCTTGATGATTGTTGTTC
>JBJECJ010000024.1:0-2864 GCA_051870955.1 Paludibacteraceae bacterium
GCTATAATTCATAATATTACAAAGATTTCAGACTGCAAAATGACCTATACGCCTTAATTTCTCGTTTATTTCTCCGTTAATTATCCGTTAATTTCTCGTTGACTTATCCGTTAATCGCCGTTAAAGAACCATTAAAACTTTCACAGACGAAGGTTGCTCCGGCTCCCCCGCCTCTCCTGGAAGGAGGGGTGAAGCGATGTCCAGTGGACATCGAGGTCAGGGGGCGGGATGGTACGCTCGGCTTCATGCCGCAAAGGGGATGAAGGGACTTGTTACTTTCGGCTTATGAGGGTCATCGTGCGGCTGGATGCCGTATCCTCCTCCCGCCCCCTTACCCCCTCCCCCCTCTACGAGGGAGGCGGGGGAGGGGCATAGCATACCCAAGCCGTTTTTCCAGATTGCCGCAAAATACGACAAAATACACTTGTTGCAAAATTTGCATTTGTCGCATAAGAAATGAGCAACCCCACCCACATATATTAAATTATTATATATATAATATATAATAATTAGATAACCCCCATAACCCCCCCCCAAAAAAAATTTTAATCTTTTTTCACCAAAAAGAGGGGGTACTTTAAGCGAAAAGTACCCCGTTTTTGACCCACCTTAGGTCTCGGTAAGGTCTCGGCAAAGCCTTTATAGATAGTAAGCATAAAAAGTTAATGCGACAAATGCAACAAATGCAACAAACGAAAACGTTTTATTTGTCGCATTTGTCGCATTTGTTGCAATAAAAATTAGTATTCATTTGCGTATGACACCCCGCTGTATGCTCAGATATCGGTAAATAACGTGAACTCGAAATAAGAAACATATACATTGAAACAACGATGAACGACCCTCTAAATCTCCCTTAAAGGGAGACTTCTTAACAAAAATCTCCAAAAATGAGTCAAATATGTTTTCATTAACATATAATTTTCGTATAATTAATAATTCAATACCAAAAACTAAATCCCGACAGGTCAGGATATCGAACTCACGTTATCTACGGCTTATCCAAGGCTTATCTACGGCTGAAGGAGAGCGTTTCCCGACGAGACAGGACAAGTCGCCGCTGTCAGAGTGATGTAGTACCTATTTGAATTGGGAGGTAATGCACTGTCTCTACGGATATCAAAAGTTAGGTGCCTCCCGCTCTACGACTATATTTTTGAAAAATTATTTGCATATCTCAAAAAAAAGCACTACCTTTGTCGTCGGAATAGGCTACGCGCAAGAAATGCGCTGCGCAGATGTTTTTGTTATGCAACAGATAGACGAACAAGAGATATTGCGGAGACGGGATATGCGGGAGGTGTTCACCTTCACGATAGACCCTGCTGACGCCAAGGATTTTGACGATGCGCTGTCGTATCAGGTGCTGGCAGACGGGCTGGTGCAGGTGGGTGTGCATATCGCGGATGTGAGCCACTATGTGCAGCCGGGGGATGCCGTGGACGAGGAGGCGTATAAGCGGGGGACGAGCACGTATCTAGTGGATAGGGTGCTGCCGATGCTGCCGGAGGAGTTGTGCAACGACCTGTGTTCGCTGCGACCGCATGAGGACAAGTTGTGTATGTCGGTGGTGTTCACGATGACGCAAGAGGCGGAGGTGGTGAAGCATAAGATATGCCGGACGGTGATACGTTCGGACGCACGGCTGGACTATGACGAGGCGCAGGAGATGATTGAAAGACCGTCTTACGACTATCAGACCGCGCTTCGCGCTGACAGACCGCTGACGCTGACAGACCGCGCTTCGCGCTGTCGGACTGATATTGTAGCGGATGTCAAAAAGTCGGACAGCGAAGCGATCGGACAGCAAAGCGGTCAGACAGCAAATCGGTCGGACAGCGAAGCGGTCGGACAACAGAGCGGTCTTTTAGAGGCGATACAGGGGTTGGATAGGCTGGCGAGGATACTGCGGGGGAAGCGGTTTGAGGCGGGGGCGCTGGTGCTGGAGCAGGACGAGATGCGGTTTCGACTGGATGAGCATGGCGAGCCCGTGGAGATATACTTCGAGCGTCCGAACGAGGCACACCACCTGATAGAGGAGTTCATGCTGCTGGCGAACAGGACGGTGGCGGAAGCCGTGGGGAAGAAGCCGTTTGTGTATCGTATTCACGACAAGCCCGACAAAGAGAAACTGCGCGAGTTGAAAGCCTTTCAGAAGCGTATGGGCAAGCGTGTGCCCGCGCAAGTGATTGATATGCTGACCGTTCGGGCAATGGCAAAAGCCAAGTACTCGACCCATAACATCGGGCACTACGGGTTGGCATTCAAGCACTACACCCACTTCACCTCGCCCATCCGTCGCTATCCCGACCTGATGGTGCACCGTCTGCTGGAGAAATATATCCTGCGGGGGAAGGGCGAGAGCCTGCCACGCAACGTGTTGGAAGACATGTGCATCCACTGCTCGGAGCGCGAGATAGACGCACAGCAGGCGGAGCGCGACTCGAACAAGATGTATCAAGCCAAATGGATGAAGCAGCATATCGGCGAGGAGGCGGACGGGCATATCTCGGGCGTTACGGACTTCGGGGTGTTCGTGCAGTTGGACGACAGCCGCTGCGAGGGGTTGGTGCGTATCAACCGATTAGTGCCGGGGGATTATATGGTGTACGATGAGAAGAACTATCGGCTGATAGCAGAGGAGTCGGGCAAGACCTTCACGCTGGGCGACCCGATGCGAGTGAAGATTATTCGGGCAGACGCGGAGAAGCGGCAGATAGATTTTAAGCCCTTATAGCCCCTCCGGGGCTGTTGGAGAGCGCTTATGCGCTGTATTGAACTTCGTGTTGGAGAGCACTCACGCGCTGTAAAAAGCCCCTTCGGGGCTGTACACGAAGTTCCTTACACGGAGTTTCGTACACGAA
>JBJECJ010000024.1:2964-28882 GCA_051870955.1 Paludibacteraceae bacterium
GTTCCGAACACGGAGCGAAGCGGAGTTCCTAACACGGAGTTACAAACACGAAGTTCCGAACACGGAGCGAAGCGGAGTTCCTAACACGGAGTTACAAACACGAAGTTTCTTACACGGAGCGAAGCGGAGTTCTTTACACGGAGCGAAGCGGAGTTACAAACACGTAGTTACAAACACAAAGTTACAATATATGACACGAGACACGGCTATTTTTGACCTTATCGCCAAGGAGCGTGAGCGTCAAGTGAAAGGCATCGAACTGATTGCGAGTGAGAACTTCGTTAGCGACCAAGTGCTGGAGGCAATGGGTAGCGTGATGACGAACAAATACGCCGAAGGCTACCCCGGGCATCGCTACTACGGCGGCTGCGAGGTGGTGGACATGAGCGAGGAGTTGGCACGCACCCGTCTTAAACAACTGTACGGTGCAGAGTACGTGAACGTGCAGCCGCACTCCGGCGCACAGGCGAACATGGCAGTCTTTATGGCATGTCTCAAAGCCGGCGACACCTTCATGGGGCTGAACCTGTCGCACGGCGGGCACCTGAGCCACGGCTCGGCGGTGAACTTCTCGGGACTGATGTTCCACGCGATAGACTACAGTCTGCGCGAGGAGACGGGGCGCGTGGACTACGATGAGTTGGAGCAGAAAGCGCGTACGGAGCGTCCGAAACTGATTATTGCCGGCGCGAGCGCATACAGCCGCGAGTGGGACTACGCGCGTATCCGCAAGGTGGCAGACGAGATAGGGGCTATCTTCATGGTGGACATGGCGCACCCCGCCGGACTGATTGCCGCCGGACTGCTGGATAACCCCGTGAAGCACGCGCATATCGTTACCTCGACTACGCACAAGACGCTACGCGGACCGCGCGGCGGTATCATCCTGATGGGCAAGGACTTCCCCAACCCGTGGGGCAAGACCACGCCGAAAGGGGAGGTGAAGATGATGTCTGCGCTGCTTGACTCCGCCGTGTTCCCCGGCACGCAAGGCGGTCCGCTGGAGCACGTGATAGCCGCGAAGGCAGTGGCGTTTGGCGAAGCACTCACGCCGGAGTTTGTGGCGTATCAGAAGCAGGTGAAGACCAACGCGGCTGTCATGGCGCAAGCGTTTATCGACAAGGGGTATAAGATTATCTCCGGCGGTACGGACAACCACAGCATGCTGGTGGACCTGCGGACGAAATACCCCGACCTGACGGGTAAGGTGGCAGAGAAAGCCCTCGTGGCAGCCGACATCACCACCAACAAGAACATGGTGCCGTTTGACACGCGCTCGGCTTTCCAGACCTCGGGTTTACGCTTCGGCACTCCCGCCATCACCACGCGCGGACTGAAAGAGGACAAGATGCCGTGGATAGTGGAACTCATCGACCGCGTGCTGCAAGCGCCGGAGTCGGAGAGCGTGATTGCCGCGGTGCGCGCCGAGGTGAACCGCGAGATGACGCAACATCCGCTGTTCGCGTGGTAAGTTTTTAGGATAAAGGATGAAGGATAAAGGATAAAAGACTGAATAGAACAGGATAGGCTGAGAAGACGGTCTTCGCTCTTGCGTCTATCAGAAAAGACACTGCGTATGATTTATCTCATAGCAAAGCGGTCTATATTGCTCTTGCTTCTGTGGTTTGGGGTGGCGTTTTGCTACGCCCGGACCACGGTACATGTCGCCGACCCGAAGGAGTGGAAGAACACGGAACTGAAAGCCTACGTGGGGCAGACGGTGGTGTTCGACTGCCCGATGTACATCACCAACAATGCCTACGGTCGCTACTCGGTGTCGCCGCGGCGGCTCTACAGCCCTACCAACCAAGCGTTGCCGAAGAGCGAGGAATACACAGCACTCAGCACGCTCAACGCCTACGGGCAGATGAGTATCAGCAACCTGCCGGGTTACCACCGTTGCGGAGAGATGATAGACGGGCTGACGGTCAGCGTGCAGTCGTATTCTTCGGTTACCTACGTGAGCGGCACCTTCCGCGGAAACACCCGCGCCGACATGGAGCGCGCGCTGCCGCCGCTGAATCAGAAAGGCGAGCCGCGGCTGATAGTATGCGCTGCCAACTTGGAGTATTACCTTGTGGAGCAGTTGGGCGGCTCCATGGGTCCGCGGGACGAAGCGGAGCATCAGAAGCAGCGGGAGAAAGTGAGCAAGGCGCTGGCGAAGATAGGCGCGGATATCTATGGGCTGGTGGAGATTCAGCAGGGGCAGAACGCCATGGCAGAGATAGCCGCCGACCTGACCGCTAACACAGGGCATCCGTATGACTACGTGGACGATGGCGGCTCCGCCGGCGGCACTTACACCAAGTCGGGATATGTGTATCGCGCGGACAAGGTGCAGCCCGAATACAGGCTGTTTGAGAACAACTCCGTGGTGCAAAACCGCAAGAAGATACAGTGTTTCCGCGAGTTGGACGGCGATGCGGACGATGAGAACGATGAGTATTTTCTCTTCTCGCTCAACCATTTCAAAGCCAAGTCGGGCACGGGCACGGGCTTGGATGCCGACCAAGGCGACGGGCAAGGTATCTTCAACTACTCTCGCGTGCAGGAGGCGTTATCCGTTATCAATCAGTACAGCAGCGTGCAGTCGGCTACGCAGGAGCCCGACATACTCATCATGGGCGACCTCAACGCGTATGCGATGGAAGACCCTATCACCACGCTGACCGATGCAGGCATGATTGACCTCCATCGCGCTTTCCATGCCGACTCGAGTTACAGTTATGTCTTCGGCGGCAAGGCGGGCTACCTCGACCACGCGCTCAGCAACAGCACCCTCTTCCCGCAGATTACCGGCATGGCGGCGTATCACCTCAACTCCGACGAGTCGGACGAATACACCTACGACAAGTCGGACGACCGCACGATGTTCCGATATTCTGACCACGACCCGATATTGGTAGGACTGGCGCTTGACAAGACCTTGCAATACAACCCCGAGATGAACATCTCGCGCGAGGGCAATACGCTGATTATCAACAACGCGCGCCACAAAGACAGCAAGTCGTTCTATCGCATATACACCTTGCAGGGCTTGCTTTTAGAGCAGGCGGAGATTACCGACAGCCCACACAAAGTAAGCCTGCCCGCGAACACGGGCGTGTATATCATACAGGTGTTTTACAACGGCATGGTAAAGACAGTGAAAGTAGGGATATGATGACACTCTTCGATGACATAGAGGCTCCCGAGCGGGAGGAGATTCGGCAGTTGCGCAAGGAACTGACGGAGCATAACTATCGTTATTATGTGCTCAGCAGTCCCGTTATCTCCGATGTGGAGTTCGACCGCAAGATGCGCCGCTTGCAGGATTTGGAGGCGCGCTATCCCGATATGTTCGACCCCAAGTCGCCGACGCAGCAGGTAGGCTCCGACCTCAGCCCGAAGCAGAGCGGCAAATGGGAGCAGGTGGCGCACCGCTACCCCATGCTCTCGCTGGCGAACACCTACTCGCGAGAAGAAGTGGCGGACTGGCTGCGCAAACTGCCCGAAGGGGTGGAGATTGTCTGTGAGTTGAAGTTCGACGGACTGAGTATATCGCTCTGGTACGAGCACGGGACGCTCACCAAAGCCGTAACCCGCGGCGACGGACAGAAGGGCGACAACGTGGTGGAGAATATCAAGACCATCCCTTCCATCCCATGGCATGTTGAGGGGGAGGATGTCCCCGAACGTTTCGAGATGCGCGGCGAGGTGTTGCTGCCGTGGGCGAACTTCGAGCGACTGAATCAAGAGCGCGCCAATCAGGAAGAGGCGCTGTTCGCCAACCCGCGCAATGCCGCCTCGGGCACGCTCAAGTTGCAGGACACACGCGAAGTGGCGCGGCGAGGGCTGGATGCCTACCTATATTATATGTTGGGCGAAAACCTGCCTGCCAAGACCCATTTCGACCGTCTGCAGACGGCTCGCCACTGGGGATTTCAAATCAGCGAACACATCCGTGTATGCCGGACGCTGGACGAGGTGATGGCATACATCGCCTATTGGGATAGTGCCCGCAAAGACCTGCCTATCGCTACGGACGGCATCGTGCTGAAAGTGAACGACTTAGCGCAACAGGAAGAGTTGGGCTTCACCGCCAAGACACCGCGCTGGGCTATCGCCTATAAGTTCCCCGCCGAGAAGCAGAAGACGCTCCTGCGCGAGATAACCTACCAAGTGGGGCGCACGGGCGTAGTTACCCCCGTGGCGAACCTCGAGCCGGTGCACCTCTCCGGCACCATCGTACGACGCGCCACCCTCCACAACGAAGACTTCATCCGCTCATTGCAAATCCGCCCGGGGGACATGGTCTTTGTGGAGAAAGGCGGCGAAATCATCCCGAAGATAACCGGCAAAGCAGAGGAAGATAGCCCAACCGCTGCCGACTACGACTACCGCTTCCCCACGCAGTGCCCGGAATGCGGAGCGGAGTTGGTGCGCGTGGAGGGAGAGGCGGCATGGCGTTGCCCGAACGAGCAAGGTTGCCCGCCGCAGATAAAAGGCAAGATGATACATTTCGTCAGCCGCCGCGCCATGAACATCGAAGGGCTGGGTGAAGAGACTATCGACCTGCTCTACGAACAGGGGTTGCTGCATAACATCGCCGACATCTATGCCCTCACATTCAACGACCTTGCCTCCCAAGAGCGCTTCGGCGAGAAGTCGGCGCAGAACATCCTCAACGGTATCGCTAACAGCCTGCTCGTGCCGTGGGATCGCGTGCTCTTCGCCCTCGGCATACGCATGGTGGGCGAGACCACGGCAAAGAAACTGGCGCGCCGCTTCACCTCTTTGGAGCAACTGCAAGCCGCAAGCAGAGAGCAACTGACGGCGGTGGAGGACGTGGGAGAACAGATAGCGGATAACATCATCGCGTACTTTGCCGATGAGCGCAATAGAGAGATTATCCGCCGTTTGCAGGAAGCTGGCGTGCAGATGCAGGGGCAGGAGTTGGAGGTGGTCTCCCAAGCGTTAGCAGGGCAGAGCATCGTCATCTCGGGTACGTTCGCACAGCATAGCCGCGACGAGTACAAGGCGATGATAGAGGCGCACGGAGGCAAGAACGTGGGCTCCGTCAGCAAGAAGACCTCGTTCATCCTTGCGGGCGAGAACATGGGACCCGAGAAACTGAAAAAAGCAGAAGCATTAGGCATCCCCCTCATGACCGAAGAAGAGTTCCTATATGAATTAACAATTAACATGCCTTTCAGAGTCGAAGGTAATTTCAGCTCCCCCGCCTCTCCTAAAAGGAGGGGAGGGGGTACGGGGGCGGGAAGGTACACTCGGCATCCAGCCGAAAAGGAAAATAAAAGAATAACCACTAAAATTAATGGTTAATTATACGGTAATTACACGTTAAGTTGTAACCATGAACCTCAAAGAAAAAATATACTCTTTTGTCGCTCGCAGGCAGCCGAAGCGCAATGCCAAGTGGCCGCATTGGGAGAGCGTGAAGCAGGTGCTCGTGCTCTACGAAAGCGACTTGGTAGAGAAGAACCCTACGATTCGCGCCATCCGCACCGAGTTACAGAAACACCATATCGATGCTGTCTTCTGGGGCTATGTGCCAAAGAAAGAGGTGCAGTCGGCAGTGCTGCCGCAGAGCCGTATCGTGGGCATGAAGGATTTTAACTGCTTCGGCTATCCCCGCAAGGAGTTGGTACAGGATTTGCAGCAACAAAGATACGACCTCGTGATTGACCTCAACCAATCTAACGCCCTACCCTTGCGCTACCTCTGCCTACTGGCAGACGCAGGCTTCAAAAGCGGCATGGCATCTACTGGGGACGCGGGCGTCTCGCCCGCGGTGAATGGCAAAAAAATAAATTATCAAATTGTCCAATCCCCCTGCGACCTGCAAATCAACACACAGCCGCAGGAGACACCCGAGTTCCTCTTCCAACAGATACTTCACTATTTAACCAATATACAAAGCAATGACTAACCCCTCTCAACATTCAACGCTCAACGCTCAACCTTTGCTACCCTCTTTGTGTGGTTTAGGTACCGCCCTTATCACGCCTTTCTTGCCCGATAAAACGGTAGATTTCAAAGCCCTTGGCACCCTGATAGAGCACCAGATTGCAGCGGGAGTGGACTATATAGTGGTCTTTGGCACTACCTCCGAGATGGTTACGCTCAACGAGTTGGAGCGTATCACCGTGCGCGATTTTATTGTTCGCCGCGTGGCGAGGCGCGTGCCGTTGGTGCTCGGAATAGGCGGTAACTGCACAGAGCATGTCATCTGCGAGATAAAGCAGCAGGCACCCATCCTCACGCAACATTTCTGCGCCATCCTCTCCGTCTGCCCTTACTACAACAAGCCCAACCAGCAGGGCATGTTCCAACATTTCTGCGCCATCGCGGAAGCCTCGCCCCTGCCTGTCATCCTCTATAATGTACCCGGGCGCACGGGTGTGAACCTGCTGCCGGAGACAGTGGCAAGGCTCTACAAAGCCATGCCGGAGAAGATAATAGGAATCAAAGAGGCGAGCGGGAAACTCGACCAGATAAAACGCCTGCTGGAGATTATGCCCGAAGAGTTTATGGTGATTTCGGGCGATGATAAGTACGCTTGCGAACTGATGGAAGCGGGCGCCAAAGGGCTTATCTCCGTGGCAAGCAACGCTTTCCCCGAAGACTTCCGCACCATCGTCTATGAGAAAGACGCGACCCTTACCCACAAGTACAAACAACTGGTGCACCTGCTCTTTGCCGAAGGCAGTCCCGCCGGCATCAAGTGCGTCCTCGCGGAAAAAGGACTCATCAGCAACACCCTCCGCCTCCCCTTAGTCCCCTGCACCCCCCTTCTGCAAAAGGAAATTCGGGAAGAACTGGCAAAGGTAGCAGAATAACGATTCGGTGAATAGAATAAGTGAAATGAAGTACTTGGATAGGATAAATAGCCCTGCGGACTTGAGGCAATTGCCGGTGTCGGCGTTGCCGGAGGTGTGCGCGGAGGTGCGTCAGTTCATCATCGAGGAGTTGAGCCACAACCCCGGGCATTTAGGCTCGTCCTTAGGCGCGATAGAGTTGACGGTGGCACTGCACTATGTGTTCGACACGCCCGACGACCGCATCGTATGGGACGTGGGGCATCAGGCATACGCGCACAAGATACTGACCGGCAGGCGGGAGCGTTTTCATACCAATCGGCAGTTCAAGGGGCTGGCGCCTTTCCCGACGCCGTTAGAGAGCGAGTACGACACGTGTGTATGCGGGCACGCGAGCAACTCCATATCGGTGGCGCTCGGGATGGATATCGGGGGGAAAGTGGTTAGTGGTCAGAAGGCAGTGGTTAGTGGTCAGCATGTGGTGGCGGTGATAGGCGATGGGGCGATGACGGGCGGACTGGCGTTTGAGGGGCTGAACAACACCTCGATGCGGAAGAATGACCTGCTGATAGTGCTCAACGACAACAACATGGCGATAGACCCGCTGAAAGGCGGCTTCACACAGTATCTGCTCGACATCACCACCAGCTCGTTCTACAACCGCTGGCGCTGGCGGCTGTATCAGTTGGCTGTGCGGCTGCACCTGATGGACGAAGAGAAGAAGCAGCAGGTGATGCGGCGGCATAACAACCTGAAAAGCATCCTCACCAAGCAGCCGAACAACATCTTCCAAGCGATGAACATCCGCTATTTCGGTCCGGCAGACGGGCATGACGTGGTGGACTTGGTGCGTATCCTGCGCGAGATAAAGAACCACAAGGGTCCGAAAGTGCTGCATATCATCACGAAGAAAGGCAAGGGTTACGCCCCCGCGGAGCAAGACCAGACGACATGGCATGCGCCCGGGGAGTTCTGCGTGGAGACGGGCGAGCGCAAGGCTGCCCATGCTACGAAAGCGGGTGTGCCGCCGCTGTGGCAGGAGGTGTTCGGCGAGGAGTTGCTGGCGATGGCGCGGGAAGACGCGCGCGTGGTGGGAGTTACGCCCGCGATGCCGTCGGGCTGCTCGATGAGTATCATGCAGAGAGTGTTCCCCGAAAGGGTGTTCGACGTGGGGATAGCCGAGGGGCACGCGGTTACGTTCTCTGCCGGCATGGCGAAAGAGGGCGCGGTGGTGTTCTGCAATATCTATTCCTCGTTCCTGCAACGCGCCTACGACAATATCATCCACGACGTGGCGATAGCGCAGTTGCCTGTCATTCTGTGCATTGACCGCGCGGGGATAGTGGGCAACGACGGTGCGACCCACCACGGTTTGTTCGACCTCGCATACCTCAGACCGATACCTCACCTCGCCATCTGCGCCCCGCGGGCGGCGGGCGACCTGCGAGCGATGATGCGCCTTGCACCGACCTTAGGCGGACCCGTGGCGATACGCTACCCGAGGGGGAGGAGCGTGGAGGATGAAGGATTAAAGATGAAGGATGAAAGACCAATATGCGTTGGTAAAGGAGTGTGCTTGCGGGAAGGCACGGATATGGCAGTATTGAGTATCGGTGCGATTGGTAACACCGTGGCGGAAGCGATAGACCTGTTGGATGAAAGATTAAGGATTAAGGATAAAAGACTTAATAGCAACAACTCTGAAAACTCAGAGACGAGTGTAATAAGTCCTTCATCCTGCGTCCTTTATCCTTTATCCAAAATCGCCCATTACGACATGCGGTGGCTCAAGCCGTTAGACGAAGACCTGCTACGAGAAGTGGGTGAGCGATACAGGACCATCGTAACCGTGGAGGACGGCGTGATAGACGGCGGACTGGGCAGCGCGGTGTTGGAGTGGATGGCAGACCACGGCTTCACCCCCCGCGTCATCCGATTGGGCGTGCGCGACCAATTTGTAGAGCACGGCAGCACGCAGGAGTTGTATCATCTGTTGAAATTAGATAAAGAAGGAATATGCGAATCGTTATTGCAGGCGCTGGAGAAGTAGGCACTCACCTTGCCAAACTGCTCTCGCGCGAAGATATGGAAATCAGTCTGTTGGATGCTAAGGCAGAACGCTTGGGCGATTTGGATGCCAACTACGACCTGCTCACGAAGGTGGGCAGTCCTACTTCGATACACGACCTCAGGGATGTGGGCGTGGGCGATGCTGACCTCTTCATCGCCGTAACCCCCTCGGAGTCGGAGAACATCACGGCGTGCTTGATAGCCAACCAGTTAGGCGTGAAGAAGACCCTCGCGCGGATAGACAACTACGAGTATCTCATCCCCGAGAACAAGCGTATCTTCGAGCAGATGGGACTCAACCACCTTATCTACCCCGAGGTGCTGGCGGCGCACGAGATAGAGGAAGCGCTGAAAGTCAATTGGTTGCGCTATCATATCACGCTCTGCGACGGGGCATTGGAACTCTGCGTAGTCAAGGTGCGTGAAGGAGCGCAGGTGCTGGGTAAGAAGTTCCTGTCGGGCTTCTTCGGACATGGATTGTATCGCGTGGTGGCTATCAAACGCGGACAAGACACCATCATCCCGCGCGGCAACGATGAGATAATGGCGGGCGATATGGTCTATGCCGTCTGCACGCGCGAGAACATGAAAGTGCTCCGCGAACATACCGGCAAGCAGAAACGCGAGATAAAGAACATCATCGTCTATGGTGCCTCGCGCATTGCGCAGAAAGCCGTGCAGGAACTGCCGGAGGGCATGAGTATCAAAATACTGGAAGCCAACCGCGACCTCTGCTACCATATCTCCGACAAGGTGAATAACGCACTGATTATCAATGCGGACGGCAGCGATATGAACTCCTTGCAGGAGGAGGGCATACAGGACGCTGACGCGTTCATCGCGGTAACCGACCGCAGCGAGGCGAATATCTTTGCCTGCTTGGCGGCGAAGCGGTTTGGGGTGAAGAAGACCATCGCGGAAGTGGAGAACATCGACTACATCCCCATGGCAGAGGCGCTGGATATCGGTACGGTGCTCAACAAGAAGACCATCACCGCGGCGTATATCTACCAGATGTTGCTCGACGCGAGTGTGCTCAACGTGCGCAACCTGACGAGTGCGGACGCGGAGATCGTGGAGTTTGTCGCCGCAGAGGGCAACCGTATCACCAAGCACAAGATACGCGAGTTGGACCTGCCCGAGGAGGTGAATATCGGGGCTATCGTCCGCGCGGGCGAAGGCATACTCGTGAACGGCGAGACACTGATACTGCCCGGCGACCACGTAGTGGTCTTCTGCAAGCAGCAGGCCATACGGCAGATGGAGAAGTTCTTTCGGTAAAAGACCGCGCTTCGCGCTGTCTGACCGCTACGCTGAACGACAAACGACCGCTCACTTTGTTCGCTGAAAGACTGATATACTACTCTAAAACAGTCGGATAGTGAAACGGTCAGACAGCAAAGCGGTCGTTCAGCGAAAGCGGTCGGACAGCGAAGCGGTCTAATAATCAAAAATCAACATGACTCGTACATTCAATAGGAAGATAGTAGTGAAGACGCTCGGCGCGCTGTTGTGTCTCGAAGCGTTGTTCATGCTGGCACCGATGTTCACCTCGCTGGCGTACCGCGAGCCGGACTTCGAGGCATGGCTGGTGAGTACGGCTATCACCCTGCTCGCGGGCTTGCTCGGGCTGCTGATAGGCAGGCGGGCGGAGCGCAAGGTAGCGGAGCGCGAGGGCTACGCCATCGTGGCGCTGGTGTGGATAGTCTATTCCATCTTCGGTGTGTTGCCGTATTGGTTGAGCGGCGCGTTCTCTTCCTTCACCGACTGCTGGTTCGAGACCATGTCGGGCTTCACCACCACGGGTGCCACCATAGCGAGCGACGTGGAGAGCCTGACACACGGCGTGCTCCTCTGGCGCAGCCTCAGCCAGTGGATGGGCGGCATGGGAATCATCGTCCTCTCGGTGGCGATACTCCCGATGTTCGGCTTGGGCGGCATGCAGTTGTACGCCGCCGAAGTTACGGGCGTCAGTTACGAAAAACTGTCGCCGCGTATCGCCGACACTGCCAAGCACATGTGGGGGCTCTATATCGTGATGACCTTGGCGGAGACGGGCCTGCTCTATCTCTTCGGCATGAGTGGTTTCGATGCCGTGTGCCACTCGCTCTCCACCATCTCCACGGGTGGTTTCTCCACGCGCAACGAATCGGTAATCAACGACGGAGCGGCTATCCAATACACCATTGCCGTATTCATGTTCCTGTCGGGTATCAACTTCACCTACCTCATCCACGCCCTGCGCGGCAAGCCCGGCAAACTCTTCCGCGACGAGGAGACGCGCTGGTACGCCGGAGCGGTGGCGGTATGCACGCTGGTGCTGGCAACGGGACTTTTCATCCACTATATGTTCCGCGAGGGCTACCCCAATGAGTTCGCCGGCAACGGTGTGTGGTGGCAGGCGCTGGAGACCTCCCTGCGCAAAGGTTTCTTCATGGTTACCACGGCGATGACCAGCAGCGGTTTTGCCGCGTCGGACTACATGAGTTGGCCCAAACTGCTGTGGGTGCTGGTGTTTTTTATGATGTTCACGGGAGCCAGTTCGGGCTCTACTGCGGGCGGTATCAAATGGGTGCGCTTGGGTATCTTCGCCAAGTCGGCGCTGGTGGAGTTGCAGAGGCGTATCCATCCTAACGCCATCATCCCCGTGCGCTTCAACGGGCGAGCGGTCAGCGAGCAGACCATCAGCAACGTGATGGCGTTCCTCTTCTTCTACTTGATTATTATCGTGCTGACGGTGATTGTCTTCTGCGCCACGGGGGTCGCTTTCGATGAGGCAATAGGCACTGCCGTCTCGGCGATGGGTAATGTAGGTGTCAGCATCGGGCAGTTCGGACCTCTGGGCAGTTATGCCGACTTCCCCACCGTAGCGAAATGGACGATGACGTTCGTGATGTTGATTGGTCGTCTGGAAATCTTCACCGTGCTCCTGCTCTTCACGAAAGCACTGTGGAAGAAATAAAATGATATAGTAGATGACGCTGCGGTCAGAATACAGTCGATTACGTGAGCATCACGTAAGATATACGTAGGATATACGTAAGATATACGTAGGATATACGTAGGATAACAGAGACGATATACTGCCTCTACCCTTATTTGGAACTGCCGATGTGCATAGGTTATAAGCCCTGAGTACCATACCCTGCAGACTGCGCGGCAGACATGTTTCATAATGTTTGATTAGATGTGAAGCCCTCTCGTATTGCGATATTGATTTGGTGTGCCATCGCCCTGTTAGGGGTGATGTGTCTTGTATTGCCCGAGCGTATGCAGATAGGACCACTCACCCTCCGATGGACGACCCTCAACAAAGTGCTGGGGGAGAAACCGAAGAGCGATGTGCAGGTCTTCCCCGACACATTGACAGACACGCTTTTACCGCCTGAGGTGCGACCAACGGCGGAAATCAAGTCAGACACAATCGGAACACCCCGCAAGGTCTTGCCTGTCATCCCGCCCGTGGAGGAGGTGCAAGGCGATTCCGATGTCTTGGATGCCTTCCGTCAAGGCTTGGCGGAGGCGGACAGGCAGACAGTGCGCGTGGTGCACTACGGCGACTCGCAGATAGAGGAAGACCGCATAACGCAGACCCTCCGCCGCCGATTGCAAGCCGTCTATGGCGGCGGAGGAGTGGGCATGCTCCCCTTGCAGCAGACCATCCCCACGCGCACCATCAAGCAGACCCTCACCATCAACGGCATCCGACAGACCACGCAGCAGGGACCCCGCCGCCACTTGGTTTACGGACCGAAGGCGCAACGCCGCGACAACGGTTTGTACGGTCCCATGGGACAGGTGGCGCTCCTCGGCGACACCACTCTCCAACGCCAAGACAGCGCAGTCTTGCATGTAGAGCCGATGGGGAAGAAGCCCTATTCCGAGACCTATTTTAATCGCGCGCGCGTATGGGCGACAGGCGACTTCCGCTACTATTTGAATGGAGTAGCCTGCACAGACTCTTCCGCCACCACCCTCCTGCTCACAGACAGCACCACTTCCTGCGACCTTGCGCTGGTGGGCTGCGGCGAGGTCTATGGCATCTCCCTCGAGACGGAGAGAGGTGTTATCGTGGACAACATCCCCATGCGCGGCTGCACAGGCACTATCTTCACCGACATTGACAGCACGCAGTTGGCTACTTTCTATCGAGAGGCCAATACCCGACTGATTATCATGCAGTTCGGTGGTAATGCCATTCCCTTCAACGAGCAACCGACCACCATCGCGGGCACAGTGCAGAGCCTACGCAAGCAAGTGCGCTACCTGCGCCGATGTGCGCCCGAGGCAAGTATCTTGTTTGTGGGACCCGGGGATATGCTGACGCAGATTGACGGCGAGACCACGACCTACCCGCTGCTGCCCTATATGGACCGACTGCTTAGGAAGATGGCGGCGGAGGAGCACATCGCCTATTTCAGCCTCTATGAGATGATGGGCGGCAAAGACAGCATGCTGCGCTGGCAGAAAAACGGCTGGGCAGGCAGCGACGGAGTCCACTTCACCCGCCGCGGCGCCGAGATAGCAGGAGAAAAACTATCGGAATACATAATAACGACTATCCGACCGCCTTCGTCTGCAAGACCACTTCGTTGAACGACCGCGCTTCCGCGCTGAAAGACTGAAATACCATAATAGACTACATCAGTCGGACAGCGTAGCGGTCGGACTGTGAAACGGTCGGATAGCGTAGCGGTCATAATTCATCATTAAACTTGTCTTTCCTTCACCACATATTCGCTTTTGACAGCAACTCGCCGTTGCTCTTCACCCAGTTCTACTTCTGGGCGTTCTTTGCGATTGTCTATTCTGTCTTCGCACTGATAGTCCGCAAGCAGACGAGTGGTCGTCTGCACCTGCGCAACGTCTTCCTGCTCTTCGTATCGTGGTTCTTCTACTACAAAACGAGCGGACTCTTCCTGCTGATATTGGCGTTCGTAACCCTATCCGACTGGCTCATCGCCAAAGGAATATACCGTGCACGATATGCAACACCAAACTCTCCCCCTTTAAGGGGGAGCCGGAGAGGGTCTTTCCTCCTAATCTTATCCGTAGTGATAGACTTGGGGCTGTTGGCGTACTTCAAGTATGCCTACTTCTTCACCAACATGGTGAACGACCTGTTCGGTTGCTCTTTCGAGGTGTTTGATGTGTTTGCGTATGTGGGTAACGGCTTTCGGACAACAGGGCGGTTCGACGTGGAGAGTATCGTGCTGCCCGTCGGCATCAGTTTCTACATCTTCCAAGTCATCTCCTACACGGCGGACGTCTATCGGGGAAAGATAAAGCCTGTGAGCAACCTGCTCGACTTCGGCTTCTACGTGTCCTTCTTCCCACAGTTGGTAGCAGGTCCGATAGTCCGCGCCGAGGAGTTTATCCCCCAGTTGTACAAGCCTTTCCACCTAAGCAGGCGGCAGTTCGGGATGGCGGTCTTTTGGATACTCAACGGACTGACGAAGAAAATCATACTGAGCGACTATCTGGCAGTGAACTTCATAGACCGCGTGTTTGATAACCCGCTGCTGTTCAGCGGCTTTGAGAACCTCTTTGCGCTCTTTGCCTACTCCCTGCAAGTCTATGCCGACTTCTCCGGCTACGCGGATATAGCCATCGGCGTGGCGATGTTAATGGGCTTCTACCTGCCCAAGAACTTCAACTCTCCCTACAAAGCACAGAACCCGCAGGAGTTCTGGCGCAGATGGCATATGTCGCTCTCGCGCTGGTTGAAGAACTACCTCTATATCCCGCTGGGCGGCAACCGCAATGCAACCTTCGGCACGTATTTCTGGATAGCACTCATTGCCCTCATCGCCTTGGTGCTGACAGGTTCGTGGACGGCAACGGCGGTGATAGCCGCAGTGGCGATAGTCGTAGCGCTGGTAGCATACTTCCGACCCGCTCACCGTAAACTGCTCTACGCCAACCTCAACTCGTTCATCACCATGCTGCTCGGAGGACTATGGCACGGAGCCAGTTGGAACTTCATGATTTGGGGAGGACTGAACGGTATAGGGATGATAGTCAATAAGTTCTGGCGCACGATGGGCTGGAACCTACGGCTTATCCTGATGACGGCGCTAACCTTCTCCCTGATGCTCGCCGACCACTTCACCCACCTGCCCGCCCTCCGTGTTTTCACCGTCTGGGCACTCATCGTCTGGGCAGGAACGATGGTGCGATACATGAGGCGAATCTTCTTGGATAAAGGATTCAGGATAAAGGATAAAGGACTAAATAGTACTGGGGACGCGGGCGTCTCGCCCGCGGTAGAAAAGCATTATACCGAGAACTCAAATCCAAAGGTAATAAGTCCTTCATCTTGTGTCCTTTATCCTTCATCCTTCATCTCCAAAGCGTGGGCTGTGTTGCAGACCTTTACGTTCATCACCTTCACACGTCTGTTCTTCCGCTCGGGCTCGAACCTCGACCCTGCTACCGCCAACCAAGTGGCGTGGGAGACGGCAACCAACATGATGAACCAGATAGGCGGAGCATGGGACAGCAGTATCATCCCTGCCTTCGTGCGGGAGTATTGGGCAGTGGTAGTGCTGTTTGTGCTGGGTATGGTGATACACTGGCTGCCCGACAAGTGGAAGCAGTGGTATCGTCTGCGCTTTGCCTCCCTGCCGCTGTGGGCAATGCTGCTCGCGGTAGCCGCGGTAGTGTTCATCGTCTATCAGTTCATCACAGCAGATATGCAACCGTTCATCTATTTCCAGTTCTAACAACTGACCACTAATCACTGAGCACTAACATGTTAATCGGTATCACAGGCGGAATAGGAAGTGGCAAGTCCACGATAGCGCAGGCACTGCGCAGTCGGGGCTATGCCGTGTACGATACAGATACAGAGGCAAAGCGGATTATCGTGGAGAATCCGATGGTGCGTTCGCAGGTGGAGATGCTCTTCGGCTCACAAGTGTTCGAGGGGGATGTCTATCGGACGCAGTTAGTAGCCAAACAGGTCTTCCATCACCCCGACTTGTTGGCAGAACTGAACCATATCGTCCACCCCGCCGTAGCCTTCCACCTCAAGCAATGGGCAAAGGAGCAGTCAGAGGATGAAGGATTAAGGACACAGGATAAAAGACAAATATGTTTCGTGGAGTCGGCTATCTTGTTTGCAAGCGGGTTGGATGCTTTGTGCGAGAAAGTGGTGGTGGTAACCGCGCCGGAAGCGTTGCGCATTGAGCGTACCATACAGCGTGATTATCGCGGGGAACGGACGGCGGAGAATATCGCCAAAGTGAAGCAGCGGATTGCGGCGCAGGCGCATGAGGAATGTCCGACCACGAAACCCATGCTGCGCGTGGAGAATGACGGGACAACATCCGTGGAGCAGTTGGCTGATGAGGTAGTCGCATGGGCGACGCGTGAATAGACGCTATACGTGTTTTGGACAATCGTTGAAGGCTCGGTAGAGAGTCGGTGGAGTCTCGGTAAGGTCTCGCTTATGTTACGATAATGTTCCGATAATGTTGCGATAGAATCTCGGGGAGATTTCGAGGCTCTCTCGAGGAGGTCTTTGCGAAAAATGGACAATTCTCATTGCCCTCTATTTGTTGTCTTTTTCCCCGTAGAAGAGCATTCTGCATGTTTTGCGTCAATTTTTCTACATACCATTGTGAAAAAACTTGTACCTTTGCGGGCGATTTGAAAAACACCTTGAAATACTAATAACACTAAAAACAGATATTCCCATTTATGAAACTTAATTCCAGCGTGTTTCGCTCGGTAGTGTTGTCGCTGTTGCTCTTGTGCGGAGTAGCGGTGTCTGCTCGTACTATCAGCGGAACGGTGACAGACCAGACGGGGGAAACAATTATCTCCGCTTCGGTCATGGTGAAGGGTACCACGATTGGTACGGTAACGGATTTTGACGGCAACTACGTGCTTGACGTGCCTGATGACGCCAAGGTGCTGGTGTTCTCGTACATTGGTTTGCAGACCGAAGAAGTGGAAATCACGGGCAATGTGATTAACGTGGTGCTGAAAGAGAACTCCGAGGTGTTGGAGGAAGTGGTGGTAACAGGTTACGGCACTACGAAGAAGCGCGACTTGGTAACCTCAGTGGCAAGTGTGGGTGCAGACCAGTTGAAAGATATCCCCGTTACCTCTGCGGCAGAGGCGCTGCAAGGCAAGTTGGCGGGTGTGAGCGTAACGACCACGGAGGGTAGCCCCGATGCAGACGTGAAGATTCGCGTGCGCGGCGGAACATCGTTGACGCAATCGAGCGAGCCGCTGTATATCGTGGATGGTATGCCCGTTTCGAGTATTGCGGATATTCCCAACAGCGATATTGAGTCGATGGACGTGTTGAAAGATGCGGCGGCAACGGCTATCTATGGTGCGCAGGGTGCGAACGGCGTTATCATCATCACGACGAAAGACGTGAAGACCGACGGCGACAAGATGCAGATACGCCTTGACTACACGGGCTATATGGGTTGGCGTAGGGTGGCAAAGAAGTACGATATGATGGACAACGAGGACTATCTCCGTATGCAGTATGAGTATGCTTATATGGCAAACCGCGGCAGCGATGAAAAGATGTTCAGTGAGTTCTATAAGTACTACGACCCGTCCTCTAATACGGCGGACAAGACGCATACTTTAACGCTACCGCAGATTATTGATTATTGGAATGAGAAGGGGCAAGACGATTGGCAAGAGGTTACCTTCGGGGGCAATCATCTAAACTCGAATCATAACATCTCGCTATCGGGCGGTATCAAGGCGGCTACGTTCAACTTCTCGTACAACCGTATCGACGATGAGAGCGTGATGTACGGGTCGAACTACAGCCGCAACAACTTATCGCTGAAAACGAAGTTCCAACCGATTAAGGGACTGACCATCTCTGCTACCGTTCGCTACTCGAACACCAATGTGCTGGGTGCGGGAACCAACCCCGCCGAAGACAGCGGTTCGAAGGGCGAGAGCCGTCTGCGTAACGCTACGAGTTTCGTGCCGTTGCACGGTGTGGAAGTGCGTCTTGTAGATTTGGAAGACGACACGGATATGGGTAACTTGTACAACCCGATTATTGCGATAGACGACAACTGGAAGCAGAAACGAGACAACAAGTTGACCTTGGGCGGTTATGTAGAGTATAAGTTCTTGAAGCACTTCAAGTTGCGTGCTGAGTTGGGCTATGAGAGCCGTGATATTCTGCAAGACCGCTATTATGGTGCGACCACATCGTTTGCCCGCAACGGCGATGGTAATGCTTTTGCAGGGGCGCAAGGATTAGGGCATATCGTGAGCACCGACCAATACAGTTCGCGTTTGAAAGAGACCAACACGTTTGAGTATGCACAGAAGTTTGTGGATAACGCCCATGATTTCTCGCTGTTGATAGGTGAAGAGCAGACCATCAACAACGGTTTCCTCCGCACGACCTACGGTTACGGCTTCGACCCCACGATGAGCGGTGAGGAGTGCGTGAACATGTTGGGTCTCGCGAAGACTTCCTCCATCAACAACTACGTGAATCCGACGGACAACATCCTGTCTTTCTTTGCGCGTGCGAACTACAACTACATGGGACGCTACTACATCACCGGTACGTTCCGTGCAGATGCTTCCACAAAGTTTGCCAAGGGCAATCAGTGGGGTTATTTCCCATCGGTGGCGATTGCATGGCGTATGATAGACGAGAGTTGGATGGAGCCGGCACAGGACGTGATGTCCAACTTTAAGTTCCGTCTGTCGTATGGTACGGTGGGTAACAACAACGTGGATTTAGGATACCTCTATTTCGACTATCGTGCTTCGCAAAATGCTTATATGCAAGATATGGGCAATATCCTGACGGACGGCGGTAGTTCGAAGATAGCAGCGAACAGCAACCTGAAATGGGAAACGACGGTAACACGCGACTTCGGTATTGATTACGGATTCTTCAACGAGCGTTTGTCGGGTGCGTTAGACCTCTATTGGAACACGACGAAAGACCTGATTCTGCGATATAGTTTGGCAGCCGGAGGATATGACTATCAGTTCCGCAACATCGGTTCGACCGATAACAAGGGCGTGGAGTTCTCAATCCGCGGCGTGATATTGGACCACAAGTCGAAGAACCTGAGTTACGGCTTGACCGTAGATGCCAATATCTCGTACAACCACAACACCGTAGTGGACTTGGGCGGTATGGACGAGTACTTGGTGAGCGGACAGTGCTTCTCTTCCTACTACTCGCAAGCGTATGAGTACAAACTGACCCCCGGGTCGATGATTGGCGATGTATGGGGCTATAAGACCGACGGATGGTACACGGCGAGCGATTTCGCTTCGTTCAACAAGAGCAATCGTGCTTCGTATGGTTGGTACAATGCCGATGGGGAGAAGATTAGTACGCCGCTCGGCGAGGCTTACCCGGGTATGGCGAAGATTGTGGATACCAATGAAGACGGCGTGATTGATGCCAACGATATGGTGAAGATTGGCAACACGATGCCTGTGGTAAACGGTGGTTTCAACGTAGGTTTCCATATCGGTAGCGACAAATGGGGCAAAGTAGATTTGGCAGCCAACTTTACCTACTCGATAGGCAACGATGTGGTGAACATGACGGCACTCGACTACACAATGGTTTGCTCTTCCACCGACCACCGCAACCTGCTGGCAAGCAACGGATACGGGAAACGCTACTCTATGTTTGATGCCAACGGAAACTTCCTTCCTGCTGACGGTTACACCTATAAGAGCAACGTGATTAGCGGGGATGATTATCAAGCAATGGCTGCTGCTTTGGATGCCGTGAATACCGATGCAACGGTAGCCAACCCGACAGTAACCAACACGGTACTGACGGATAAGTTTGTGGAGGACGGCAGTTACTTGCGTTTGAGTTCGCTCACAGTGGGCTACAGCCTCTCGCAACAATGGATAAAGAAAGCGCATATCTCGCAGTGCCGTATCTTCTTCTCGGCAAGCAACCTCTTCTGCGCTACCAAGTACTCGGGTGCAGACCCCGAGGTGGATACCCGCTCTAAACTGAATCCGTTGGCTACGGGTATGGACTTTGCGCCGTTCCCCAAGAGCCGCACATTCAACTTCGGTATTAACTTGTCGTTTGAGTAAAAAGTAACCTATTTTAGAAACAACAATAGCATTATGAAAGCAACAAAATATATAGTGATGGGATTGGCGGCGATGGTGTTCGCCGGTTGCTCCGACTTCTTCGACACCAACTCGCCATCCACATTGGATAAGAAAACCGTTTTCTCTAACGAGGAGCGCACGGAGATGGCTATTTACGGCGTGTATGAGTTGTTTGGTGAGAATGACTCGTATCGTAACCGTATCGGGTGCGGCTTTGCCGGTCTGAATACGGATATAGAGTGGTCCACCTTCTCCACGAGTTCGGATGTACAAAACCAGCAAGTAGTGTTGTATGGCATAACAACTGCCAACGGCAAAGTAGCCAACGGGAAGAAATCCATTTGGTATTATCTCAACTCGATGGTAGAGCGCTGCAACAATATCATTGAGGGGATTGAAGAATATGGCGACCCTGCCAACAATGAGACAATGAGCTACTTCTTGGGCGAGGCGTATTTTCTCCGCTCGTTTGCTTATTTGGAGCAAGTGAAGATGTGGGGCGATGTACCTGCACGCTTTACCTCCTTGGCGAGCGATGACGAGGGTGTGAACACCCCAAAGACCGACCGCAATGTGATTTTCGAGCAACTGCGTATTGATTTGCTGAAAGCGGCGGAGTATTTGCCTTGGTCGCCGGAGTGCCCGGGTAAAGCCAACAACCACGTGGGTCGCGCCAACAAAGCGGCTGCTCTGGCACTCTTGGCTCGTGCAGACCTGATGTATGCTGGCAAGGCTGTACGTCCGACCACGCTGGATGACCCCAACGGCTATTCCGTGCGCTTCAACATTGAGGATGCGGAACTGCGCAAGCAGGTGTATCAAGAGGCATTGGAGGCTTGCGCAGAGATTATTAAGAATGAGGACTACAAACTGGCAGATAACTTTGCAGAACCTTTCCAACAGATATGCTCGGACAATACTTCGTATAAAGAGATGGAGCATATTTGGGTGATGCCTTTTGCCGATGGTGCCCGTGGGCAGATACTGAACTATAACTCACCGAAGATTTCATCGGATATGCAGAGTGTGTTGCCGGGTCATCTGCACGGCTACGGCGGTGGTTCATCGGGAGGCAATGTGTGCGTATCGCCGAAGTTGGTGTATGCGTTTGACAAGAACGACAAACGCCGCGAGGTAACCTATTTCTTGGGACAATGGATGTATGACAACGGTAGCGGCGAGAGCAGCGATGACACCACGCGTATGTACCTCTTCCCCGGTATTGACCCGCAGGCTCCGCGTCTGTATCAGAAGCATACGCAAGCAAACAACTTCTACTTAGGCAAGTATCGCTATGAATGGATGGGCGGACGTGAGCACACGAGCACGGACGATGGTGTGGATTTCCCTGTGCTGCGCTATGCAGATGTATTGCTGATGTTTGCCGAGGCGGCTATTGGCGGTGTTGGCGGCGATGTGCCTGCTAACAATACAGGACTTGACCCGCTGGCACAATTCAATAAAGTGCGTACGCGTGCGGGCGTTGCTCCCAAGGCGGCGCTTGATATGGAGACGATAATGCAGGAGCGCGCGTTTGAGTTGTGCGGCGAGTATGTGCGCAAGTACGACCTAATGCGCTGGGGGTACTTGAAAAAGAAGATGATGGAGACGGAGCAATACATCCGTCAGATGGCAGCAGACGGGACGCGCCACCAGATGAATATCGGCGATACGATTTTCTACAAATATACTTTCGATGCCACTCTCGGACCTAATGGCGGTTGGAAGATGGACAGCGTGTATGGTTTGGCGGTAGGTGAGACCACACGTCCCGCATACGCGACCAAAGCCAACGGCTGGCAGGCAAAGGATATCTTCAACAGCGATTCCAAGGGATATGTGTTGGGAGCAAGCCAGTATCCTATCTATACCTCGGAGGAGCAATTGGAGAGCCGCCAGTATTGGCCTATATTCAAAGATGTAGTGGCGACCTCTAACGGCACACTTTGGAACAACTACGGCTATTGATTGAAGGCAAGATGAAAAAACGGGAAATGGGTATAGTATCTCTATTGCTGGTTGTTCTGACGGCATGTGGCGGCGTGACGGAAGTGAACGAGCCGCATGTTGATAGCACGTTGGCTAAGGCATGCCAATGGATTCAAGGCGGCGGCAAGGGCACTACCGGCGGCAAGGGCGGCACGGTGTATGTGGTCTCTACGTTGGAGGACGCTATCAACCCAGAGGATAACAAGCCTGAGTCGGGTACACTCCGTGCCGCAGTGGAAGCCGGCGGGGCACGTACCATTCTCTTTGCAGTCTCGGGCACGATACACTTGCAAAAAGAATTGGATATCCGTAACGGCAACCTGACGATTGCGGGGCAGTCGGCACCCGGGGACGGGATTTGTATCGCGGGCTATCCCGTGTGCGTGAAGGGCGCAAGCAATGTGATTATTCGATTTCTGCGTTTCCGCATGGGCGACGAGGCGAAGGTGGAAGGCGATGCTTTGTCGGTGTATGACGCACGGAACGTGGTGATAGACCACTGCTCGTTCTCGTGGAGCACGGACGAGTGCGTGTCGTGCTATGGCAATACGGATTTCACGCTGCAATACTGCTTCATCACAGAATCGTTGCGCAACTCCGTACACGGCAAAGGGAAACACGGCTACGGCGGTATATGGGGTGGTACGAATGCCACCTTCCACCACAATCTGCTGGCGCACCACGACTCGCGTAACCCGAGGTTCGACCACTACTATGTGAACCAGACCTGCTTCGGACCGATTGACTATGTGAACAACGTGGTGTACAACTGGGGCGGCAACTCCACCTACGGCGGCGAGGGCGTGAAGCAGGCGCGGCGAATCAACATGGTGAACAACTACTACAAGCCCGGTCCTGCGACCTCGAAGAAGACGCGCTTGCTTGACCCGACAGTGGGGTGCGATTATTGTGCAAAGCAAGGCAAAGTAGTGCCCGGGAAGTTCTATCTGCAAGGGAACTATATGTATGGTTCTGCGCAGGTTACAGCCGACAACTGGCAGGGGAGTACGGTGCAGACGGAGGCGGTGAAAGCCGTTACGCGTTGGACGGAGGGGCTGACCATGCTCGCTAATGAGGAGAGCGCAGAGCAAGCCTTCGAGACCGTATTGGCAAAGGCAGGTTGCTCGCTTCGCCGCGATGCGATAGACACGCGCATCGTAGAGGAAGTGCGTACGGGGACGGCTACCTGTAAAGGTTCTAATGGTTCTACGGGCGGACTGATTGATACGCAGGCGGACGCAGGTGGTTGGCCCACGCTACAAACAGGAGAGGCGCAGAAAGATACAGACCGAGACGGCATACCCGATGCGTGGGAAGAAGCGCACGGATTGAACCCGCTGGCGAATGCAGACGGCAAGACGGAGACGCTGGTGAGCGGGTATAGCAACTTGGATGTTTATTTGAACGACATTGTAAAACACTTATATTGATACTATTATGAAGGACATTCGGATTTGGACGTTGGCTTGCTTGACATTGTTGGTAAGCACCACCTTGTCGGCGGCGGGGTATGAGCAGTACTATACCAATCTGCCGTTTGAAATGGAGCAGGTGGAGGTGGTGGTGATTCCCGACTATACGGTTACGCTGACGGAGTTTGGGGCTGTCGGCGATGGGGAGACGATGTGCACAGAGGCGTTTGCAAAGGCAATCAAGCACTTGCAGAAGCAGGGCGGCGGACATCTGATTGTGCCTGAGGGCGTGTGGCTGACGGGTCCTATCCAGTTGCGCAGTAACATCGACCTGCACCTGAATGCGGGTGCGGTGGTGCGTTTCTCGCCCAATCGTGAACTCTATGTGCAACCTTCAGACACGCTGCGCGACGGAAGCAAGAAGTGCTACGCGCTGCTGCGTGCAAGCAAGTGCGAGAACATTGCCATCACGGGGCAAGGCACGCTGGACGGGCAAGGTATCTACTGGCGACCGGTGAAGTCGGAGAAAGTGGATGAAGAACAATGGAACGAGTTGCTGGCGATGGGCGGCGTGGTAAAACCCAACGGCAAGACGAAGAATATATGGTATCCGTTCAACTTGAAGAAGGAGTACGGCGTGCCGAATATCGCGTCCGACCCCATCACGCAAGAGAAGATGCGTCCGCACTTGGTGAACATCACCGACTCGAAGAACGTGCTGGTAGAGGGGGTACGACTGCTGAACTCACCGAAGTTCCACCTCGTGCCTACTCGTGTGCAGAACCTGATTATCGATGGGGTGCATATCCGTTGCCCGCATTGGGCGCAGAACGGCGATGCGATGGACCCGGGCAATGTGCAGGTGGCACTGATAGTGAATTGCAATATCGCCTGCGGTGATGACGGGATTTGCATGAAAGGCGGCGTAGGTCAGAAAGGTGTGGAGGCAGGTCCGCAACGGGATTTCCTCATCATGAACGATACGGTGTATCATGCGCATGGCGGCTTCGTGATTGGTTCGGAGTTCTCCGGCGGTATGCAGCGACTGGTAGTGCGCAACTGCATGTTTGACGGCACGGATATAGGTCTTCGTATGAAGTCAGCACCCGGGCGCGGAGGTTGGTGCGAGGATATCTATTGCAGCGACATCGTGATGAAGAACATCAAAGACGCGGCGATTTATTTCGAGAGCGGCTATGCCGATAGAGGTGCGGGCGTGAGCGCGACCGACAAAGACAACAAAGAGGCGTTCTTCCCCGACTGGAGCCACTTTACTTTTAAGAACATCACCTGCGTGGGTGCAAAGACGGCGGTGGAGATAACCGGCATGAAGGGGAGACCCGTGCATGACCTGTTGTTTGAGGATGTTACGATACTGAATGCGAAGAACGCGCTCAAACTGAAATTCGCGGAGAACTTGACTTTCAAGGGGTGCACTATCCGCGCAAGAAACAGCAACGAGACGGAGCGCTGCAAGAACATCCTCTACAACGGCAGAGACCTGCTGGCGGAGGAATAATCCTTCCTCTGCTCCACGAGCATGGAAACAAAAGAAATACAATAAACTAAATACATTTACAATTATGAGAAAGATTTTCTTTTTGGCAGCCGCAATGCTGGCTGCGGTAACGGTTAGTGCACAAGATTACCGAAACATTAAAAGCGAGAGTGATTACAAAATTACCGGTGCCGTAAAGAGTGCATCAAGTACGGATACAAAGGTGATTTACGACATGAAAGAGGCAGGTGTTGATGTAATGCTTGCTTATGGCAACACCGAGGCGTCTATCACAAACACTGATTTGAAGACATCTATCCTAACCGTTGCTTTTGGTAAGTACATTGAATTTGGCGGTAAGAACGGTGTGCTGCATGTTTATGAGACAGCCCCGGGTGCTGAGGTTATTGTTCGTTGCGCATGCAAGAGCGAGAAGGGAGATGGTATCTTAACCGTTTTGGAAGGTGCACAAGAAGTGAAGATAACATTGCCTAAGAAGGATAAGTCTTCTTCTGCCGCAGATAAAGACGGTTATACATGGGTAGATGCAAAATTTACTGCGACTGCTTCAGAAGTTGTTATCAAAGAGACAGAGTATGGGTATCGTATTGAGAGCATTTCTGTAAGTGGGGCACAAGGTATTCATGACGCGATGATGGCTCCGGAGGCAAAGAAAGTGATGGAGAACGGGCAGATGATTATCGTTCGCGATGGTGTGAAGTACAACGCACTGGGAACAGTAGTGGAGTAAAGAATCCGTATTCACAGCCATAATGGTATGAGACCGATTAGCCGAAATGGTTAATCGGTCTTTTCTTTTAGGCTTTGAGGCAGCAGAGAGGCGGCTCATTGTCTCGGTAAGCCCTCGAAATCCCCTCGGGAATCACTAACTAATCGTTAACTAATCACTAACTAATCACTAACTAATCGTTAACTATTGGCTCGGGGGAGATGCGGGGAAGGGACGGGGGAGGTATGAGGGAGAGGTGAGGGAGGAAGGGGAGATAGACGGGGAAGGGGTGAGG
>JBJECJ010000024.1:28982-66103 GCA_051870955.1 Paludibacteraceae bacterium
GATAGACAGGGAGGGGTGAGGGATAGACAGGGAGGGGTGAGGGATAGACAGGGAGGGGTGAGGGATAGACAGGGAGAGATGGAGGGGGAGTCGGAGGAAATTTGGGGGAGACTTGAAGGAGAGTTGGGGGAGGGGTTGGGGAGGAATGGAGGAGAGGCGGGGGAGGGATGGAGGAGAGGCGGAGGAAGGATGGAGGAGAGGCGGAGGAGGGATGGAAGGGAGGCGGAGGTGGGATGGAGGATAGTTGGGGGAGGGGTTGGGGAGGAATGGAGGAGAGGCGGGGGAGAGTCGGAGGAGAGTCGGAGGAGAGTCGGGGGAGGGGTTGGGGAGGAATGGAGGAGAGGCGGGGGAGAGTCGGAGGAGAGTCGGAGGAGAGTCGGGGGAGGGATTGGAGAGGGATTGGGGAGGGATTGGGGAGGGATTGGGGAGGGGTCGATTGAAAGAAAGGCAGAAAAAGTTAGTCCTTGTACGAAAAAAGCAGAAAAGATTTGCGTATATCAGAAAAAAGCCGTACCTTTGCAGACGATTTCAGAATCAGAGGATAAATTTGACTGCTTGCGACCTCTATAAAACAATGCTAAAACCTTGTGCCTCAAGCGAAAACAGTCGGCTTGAGGCTTTTTTATCCCTAAACAAAACCAATGAACTACTTATTTACAAGTGAGTCGGTGTCGGAAGGACACCCCGACAAAGTGGCAGACCAAATCAGCGACGCTATTCTCGACAATTTCTTGGCGCAAGACGCAGACGCACATGTGGCATGCGAGACGATGGTAACGACGGGGCAAGTGGTGATTGCCGGCGAGGTAACAAGTGCGAAGTACGTGGACGTGCAGCGCGTGGCTCGGGAGACGATAGCGCATATCGGCTACACGAAGGCGGCGTATAAGTTCGAGGCAGAGAGTTGCGGAATCTTCACCGCGCTGCATGAGCAGAGTGCAGACATCGCGCGCGGCGTGGACGGTCAGGGCACGGAGAACATAGGCGAGCAGGGCGCGGGCGACCAAGGGATGATGTTCGGCTATGCGACCAACGAGACGGAGAACTACATGCCTCTGACGCTGGACTTGGCGCACACCTTAGTCTATACGCTGGCGCGCATACGCAAGGAAGGCAAGGAGATGACCTACCTGCGCCCAGACGCGAAGAGCCAAGTAACCATCGAATACAACGAGCAGGGGGAGCCGCTGCGGATAGACACGATAGTGGTATCGACGCAGCATGACGCGGAGGTGAGCCAAGAGCAGATACGCGAGGACATCCGGCGCGTGTTGCTGCCGCGCGTGGCGACACGTGATGCGCGGTATGCGGCGCTGCTGCAAGGCGAGTACAAGTTGCTGGTGAACCCGACGGGGATGTTCGTGATAGGCGGTCCTCACGGGGACACGGGCTTGACAGGACGCAAGATAATCGTAGATACCTACGGCGGCAGAGGTGCTCACGGCGGCGGGGCGTTCTCGGGCAAAGACCCCTCGAAAGTGGACCGTTCGGCAGCCTACGCGGCGCGGTGGATTGCGAAGAACATGGTGGCGGCAGGCGTGGCGCGCGAGATGCTGGTGCAGGTGTCGTATGCGATAGGCGTGGCGCAGCCTGTGAGCCTGTTTGTGAACACCTTCGGGACGGCGCAACACGGACTGACAGACGGCGACATCGTGAAGATGATTCAGCAACTGTTTGACCTGCGTCCTGCGGCGATAGTGCGCGACCTGAAACTGAAGCAACCGATATACGAGGAGACGGCTCGGTACGGGCATATGGGACGCACTAACGAGGTGATAACCAAGACTTTCGTGGACGAGAACGGGCAGCCTTTCAGCCGCGAAGTGGAGTTGTTTACGTGGGAGAAACTGGATAAGGTGGAGGAGATACGGAGGTTAATTAAGAATTAAGAATTAAGAGTTAAGAAAGTAGTATTACCCTTGTTAAAAAGAAAGGAGATATTATGTCGTACACTCAAATGGCACAATTAGAAGTGCTGAATGCAATAAAAGGCATTCATAGTCAAGCGGAGTTCAACGAGTTCCGTGATATGATTGCTCGCTATTTTGCAGAAAAGGCTCAAAAGTCTATTGATGCATTATGGGACAAGGGCAGCATAGATGAACAAACTATTGAGCAGTGGGGTAAAGAACACATGCGCACACCATATCGCCATGAAACGCATCGTTCTTGACACAAATTGTCTTTTGCAGGCATTGCCCTCAAAGAGTCCGTACCACAAGTTGTGGACGGACATCCTTGAGGGTAAAATAAGTCTTTGTGTAAATACGGATGTACTTGAAGAATACGAGGAAATTATTGCACAAAAGACCAGCCCCGACATTGCACATAATGTTGTAGAGGCTATTGCACGACTTTCTACAACAACCTATCAAGAAGTATATCTACATTTTAGTTTGTTGATAGAGGATGTAGATGATAATAAATTCGTGGATTGCGCGATAGCGTCAAACGCAGAATTTATCGTAACTAATGATAGGCATTACAATGCTCTCAAGCAGATACCTTGGCCAAAAGTGGAGATTATCACTATCAATGACTTTTGCCAACAGATGGAAGAACAATAACTACCCTATCAAGAACATATGAAACAACAGACGAAACAGCGGTTATTGGTGAGCGGGATTGTGGTTGTGGCGGTGGTGCTTGACCAGTTGCTGAAAGTGTATATCAAGACGCATTTCATGTTGGGCGAGGCGCGACCGATAACCTCTTGGTTCTGGCTATGCTTTGTGGAGAACAACGGCATGGCGTTTGGCATTGAGTGGTTCTCGAAGTTGGCATTGACGCTTTTCCGCATTGTGGTGGTGGGGTTGATAGGCTGGTTTGTGCATGTGCTGATTAGGCAACAGGGCGATGGGAAACCGGTGCGGACGGGGTATCTGGTTTGCCTTGCGTGCGTGATAGCCGGTGCGCTGGGGAACATCATCGACTGCGTGTTCTACGGCAAGATTTGGGGCTATGCGGGGTGGTTCTACGGCAAGGTGGTGGACATGTTCTATTTCCCGCTGATACACAACTCGGCGGGAGAGGTGATTTTCTTCCGACCCGTGTTTAACTTGGCGGACTCGTTCATCACTTGCGCCGTGATAGTACTGCTGATATTCTACCATCGCGACCTGAATGAGTCGCTGAACGGGATAGAATGGCGACCGAAGAAAAGTGAGAAAGCATAGGTTCATATTGCTTGGTATTTTGTTGGGCGTGGTGTGCTTGTCGGGCTGTCGCCCTCGGGGGGTGTTGTCATCGCGGGAGATGCGCAGCGTGTTGCACGATTTGCACCGCGCAGACGCCATCTTGCAGGTGGCGGGCTACAACTACGGGCACGATGCGGCGTTGGCAAAGTACTATCAGCAAGTGCTTGAGAAACACGGGATTACGCAGGCGCAGTTCGACTCGTCGCTGGTGTGGTACACCGACCATCCGCAGCGTTTTGACAAGATTTACCCGAAGGTGGTAGCAGACTTGGAGGCAGAGCGGACGGCATGGGAACTAGCACACGAGGAGCGGGAGTTGCAGTTGCAGCCGGCAACGGCGGAACATTCTGCCGCAGAGGCCTTGCAGGCGGAGCGACAGTTGGAGGAAGTGGAATGGCGGTTTGTGCACGGGCTGCGCGTGCGGTATATCATGGGCGCAGCACAGGACAGCATCGTGCAGGACAGTGTGCCGTTGTTGGGACCGATAGGCATAGAAAATCAGCCCGTTGACTCCACGAAACAGCAAGAAACGCCTGAAAATGACATAAAAATGCAAAAAAGTGCGCGAGACCCTTGCGTATTCAAAAAAAAAGTAGTACCTTTGCACGCTTTTTCGGGCTTACGCCCAAAAGATAACTAAATTTATTAACGCCAAGTTGGGCAGTTGCACAGATTCTAATTAAGAATTAAGAGTGCGTAAAAAGGTCTGTCGGCTTGGTCTAAAACAACAAACTAATGGATACTTTAAGTTACAAGACAGTGTCGGTAAACAAAGCAACCGCTCAGAAAGAGTGGGTTGTTATCGATGCTCAGGACCAGATTCTTGGTCGTATGTGCTCGAAGGTGGCAAAACTGCTGCGCGGTAAGTACAAACCTTCGTACACTCCGAACGTAGATTGCGGCGACAACGTAATCATCATCAACGCCGACAAGGTGCAGTTGACCGGCAACAAGTGGAACGACCGCGTGTATGTTCGCTATACGGGTTTCCCGGGCGGTCAGCGTGAGATGACTCCCGCACAGTTGATGGCGAAAGGTGCAGACCGCCTGATTATCAAGGTGGTAAAAGGTATGCTTCCGAAGAATCGTCTCGGTGCTCGCCAAATCACCAACCTACACGTGTTCGCAGGTCCGGAGCACAACATGCAGGCTCAACAACCCAAAACAATTGATATCAACACCCTTAAATAATAGAAGCAATGGAAGTAATTAATGCATTAGGTCGTCGTAAATCGGCAGTAGCCCGCGTTTACGTTAGTGAAGGTGCAGGTAAGATAACGATTAACGGTCGTGATATCGAAACCTATTTCCCTTCTTCTATTCTTCGTTACATCGTGCTGCAACCGCTGAACAAGTTGGAAGTAGCCGAGAAGTACGATATCAAGGTGAACCTCGACGGTGGCGGTTTCAAGGGTCAGGCAGAGGCATTGCGTTTGGCAATCGCTCGTGCGCTGGTGAAAATCAACCCCGAGGACAAGGCTGCATTGAAGGCAGAAGGCTTTATGACTCGTGATGCTCGTGAGGTAGAGCGTAAGAAACCGGGTCAACCCAAAGCACGCAAGCACTTCCAGTTCAGCAAGCGTTAATACGAACAACTCCAAATCGTGCAGATGTCTCTCGGGACCTACTGCACGATTCTTTTGCGTTGCCTAAAAGCAGTTCTCGCTTGTTGGAGGGGGACTATGGTGGCCTAGAAAAACTAGAAATCCTAGAGATTCTAGAAATTCTAGGGGAATGGTGGCTCCTCTGATGTAGGGCAGGCGCGGAAGCACGGAGAGAAAACAAATAAAACTAAACATTAAAAACTTACAGAAATGAGAACGAATTTTGACCAACTTCTCGAAGCAGGTTGCCATTTCGGGCACCTGAAACGCAAATGGAATCCCGCTATGGCTCCTTATATATATATGGAGCGCAACGGTATCCACATCATTGACCTGAACAAGACCGCTGTTAAGATTGACGAGGCAGCAGAGGCACTGAAAAACTTGGCTAAGTCCGGTCGCAAGGTGCTGTTCGTAGGTACGAAGAAACAAGCGCAAGACGTAGTTGCCGCTCACGCACAAGAGGTAAGCATGCCTTACATCACGGAGCGTTGGGCTGGTGGTATGTTGACCAACTTCCCCACAATTCGCAAGGCTGTGAAGAAGATGGCCACCATCGACAAGATGACCACCGACGGCACTTTCGATAACATCTCGAAGCGCGAGAAACTGCAAATCACCCGTCAACGCGAGAAGTTGGAGAAGAACCTCGGTTCTATCGCTGACATGACCCGTCTGCCGAGCGCCGTGTTCGTAGTGGACGTGATGAAAGAGCACATTGCTGTGGCAGAGGCTAACCGTCTGGGTATTCCCGTATTCGGTATTGTAGATACGAACTCGAACCCGAACAACATTGACTTCGTTATCCCTGCAAACGATGATGCAACGAACTCTATTGACGTGATTCTGAGCGCTGTATGCGGTGCTATCCGCGAGGGCTTGGAGGAGCGCAAGGTAGAGAAAGCGGACGAGGAAGCAGCACAGGCACAGGCCAACACCGAGGCACCTGCTCCCAAGGAGCGTCGTCAGCGCGTTCGCAAAGCCGCAGCCGACAAGGCAGAGAAGCCTGCAGAGGCACCCGTAGAGGCTGCTCCCGCAGAGGAAGCACCGGCAGCAGAGACTCCCGCAGCAGAGTAATTTGGTTAAACCGTAAAATTGGAGAATAGAATATGGCTGTTTCATTAGCAGATATTAAGAAACTGCGCGACATCACAGGCGCAGGTATGATGGACGTCAAGAAGGCTCTGGAAGAGGCCAACGGCGACTTCGAGGTTGCCAAGGACCTGCTCCGCAAGCGCGGTCAGGCTATCGCTGCCAAGCGTAGCGACCGCGAGGCATCGGAGGGTTGTGTATTGGCAAAGGCAGAGAACGGGTTTGGCGCTATCGTAGCCGTGAAGTGCGAGACTGACTTCGTGGCAAAGAACGCTGACTTCGTAGGATTGGTAAAACTAATTCTCGACGTAGCCATGAACCACAAGCCTGCAGACTTGGAGGCGTTGAAGGCTATCAAGGTAGGCGACCTGACGGTGGCTGAGTTGGTAACCGAGCGTTCGGGTGTAACCGGCGAGAAGATGGAGTTGAGCGACTATGCTTTCCTGAGTGCGCCGAAGGTAGATGCTTACAACCACCTCGGCAACAAGTTGTCGTCGCTGGTGGCAGTAGCCAACGCAGACGCTGACCAAGAGACCGTTCACGGTATCTCGATGCAGGTGGCTGCTATGTCGCCCATCGCACTGGATGCTGACCATGTAGCGCAAGAGGTGAAGGACAAAGAGTTGGCAGTGGCTGTGGAGAAGACCAAGCAAGATGAGGTCAACAAAGCCGTTGAGAACGCATTGCGCAAGGCAGGTATCAACCCCGCTCACGCAGACAGCGACGAGCATATCGACTCGAACACCGCTAAGGGCTGGCTCACCGAGGAGCAGGCTGCACAGGCTCGCGAGATTCGCGCCAATGTACCCGCAGAGGCAGAGCAGCAAATCAACATGAAGAAAGTGGAGATGATTGCGCAAGGTCGTCTCGGCAAGTTCTTGAAAGAGAACACTTTGGTAGAGCAGGCATACATCATGAGCGAGACCAAAGAGTTGGTAAAGGACGTGCTGAAGAAGAACAACGTGCAGGTGAGCGATTTCCGTCGCGTAACCTTGAACGAGGAGTAATCTCTCAACACATCAACAAAGGCAAAGGGGCGTGGCTACCGATGGTAGGCACGCCTCTTTGTAGTGTTTTTGCGGCACTTGCCCTATATACAAGAAAAACGCCTAACCGGAAAGTTAGGCGTTCATTTACTCAGCACTTGCTTGTGAACCAGCTGGGGCTCGAACCCAGGACCCCATCCTTAAAAGGGATGTGCTCTACCTGCTGAGCTACTGATTCTCCGACTTTTTTCCAAAAGCGAGTGCAAAGGTACTGCTTTTTTTTGACATACGCAAATTTTTCAGTAAAAAAAATGCTAAAAACGCATATTTGTCCATTTTTCGAGGAACGTGAGCGAGAGGGCAGCGCAGAGGAAGTCGGCAAGCATGTTATTCAGAATAGCCTGCAAAAACAAGAAAATCAAGATAAATTAGCAAATAAATTTGCACATATCAAAAAAAAATAGTACCTTTGCACGCTTTTTGGTTTATAAGCGCTGCTACAAACACAGAAATTTAATACTACAACAATAATTATGGCAAGTTTACAAAAAATTCGTAACCATGGCGCCCTTTTGATAACCATCGTGGGCGTTGCGATGCTCGCTTTCATTCTCGGGGATTTTCTAAACTCGGGCAGCACCTTATTCAATAAAGGTCGCGAGAACATCGCTACTATCGAAGGTCAAGATGTACATTACACCGAGTATGAGGCTGCTCGGGAGCAGTTGACGGAGGTGTACAAGATTGAGACCGGTCGCACCGATTTCGATGAGGATTTGTCCGCCCAACTGCGCAATCAAGTATGGCAGATGATGCTTATGGACTATACTCTGCGTGCTCAGGCAGAGAAAATCGGAATGGACATTACCTCCGATGAACTCTCGGAACTGTGCATTGGTCAGAATCCTCACCAAATCATCCGCACTCGTCGCGCTTTCTTCGACCAGACGGGTCAATTCAGCCGCACTGCGTTGGTGCAGTTCCTCAATGCTATTGAGCAAGAGCCTGAAGACGCAGAGCAGAGCGCGAACCTCCGCCAAGCAAAATCCTATTGGATGTACTGGGAGAATGCCGTTCGCCTGACCTATATGCAGGAGAAATATACTAACTTGCTGCAAAACCTTGTGCAAGCCAACTCGTTAGATGCAAAATATGCGTTCGATGCCCGCCAGCAGAGCGTTTCCGCACAGTATGTGATGAAGCCCTACTATGCTGTAGCGGACAGCCTTGTGGAGGTGAGCGAGAGCGATATCAAGGCGCTCTACAAGCAGCGCAAGCCTCTCTACAAGCAGACTCCGAACCGCGCTATTGCGTATGTATCTTTCCCCATCGTGCCTTCTGAGGAGGACTTTGCCGCCGCAGAGCAACTGATGCAGGGTCTTGAGGAGGAGTTCCGCACCACGGAGGATGTGGCAGTGGTAGTGAACACCAACTCGGACATCACCTACGACGGTCGCGACTACTCCATGGAGACTGTGCCCGCAGCATACAAGGATTTTGCTTTCGCCAAAGGTGCCAAAGTCGGTGATTTCACGGGTTTGCAGTTCGCCAACGGCACCTACTCCATGGCGCGAATCATGAAGGCAGGCTACTCGCTGCCCGACTCTGTGGAACTGAAAGGTATCGCTTCGCAGGAGGGGCAAGAGGATGTGGAACTCGGTTGGTTCACCTTCGATGAACTGCCGAAGAACATCGCAGAGCAGGCGCTGAGCACCAAGCGGGGGGCTCGCTTCACGGTAAGTCAAGGCATGAATGAGCAGACGTTTGAGGTGCTGGACATCAGCCCCGCGACCCCGAAAGTGCAACTGGCTATCTTGGAGCGCAATGTAACGGCTTCGAGCAAGACCTACTCCATATTATATAATAAGGCAAAGCAGTTTATCGTGGCTAACCCCACGGAGGATGCATTCCGCGCTGCCGCTGCCGAGGCAGGTATGGTGGTAACACCGCAGTATAACCTGCAAGCCAACACCGACAAGGTGGGCAGCCTGAAAGCCAGCCGTCCTATTGTGCGCTGGGCATTCGAAGCGAAAGAAGGCGCTGTGAGCGATGTGTTCGAGTGCGGCGAACAATATGTAGTGGCAGTGGTAACCGAGGTGAACGATGGTGAGTATCGCCCCTTGGAGGCAGTTCGCGCCGAGTTGACTTTGGAGGCAACGAACAACGCCAAGGCTGCTTATCTGATGAAGCAGTTGGCAGGTGTTCAGTCTCTGGAGGCGGCCTCAGAGATTACGGGTACGCCTGTGCAGACCGTAGAGAAAGTGTCGCTGGCAGACTACCGCTTCGGCAATGCGGGGGCAGAGCCCTCGATTATCGGTGCGACGGTAGCGATGTCAGAGAACACGCTGAGCGAGCCACTGCAAGGCAAGATGGGTGTATATGTAGTGAAGACGGGTGCGAAGACGACCGCTACCTCCGAGTTCGACGCAGAGCAGGAGAAGGCTTCGCTCACCTCTCGCTCGGCATACAGCCTACCCTACCAAGCCATCTCGCTCATTGAAGAGAAAGCCGAGGTAGTGGACAACCGCGCTAATTTCCAATAAACAGTATATCAACGGATAACAAAAAGAGGCTGTCTAACAAGTTGAGTTAGGCAGCCTCTTTTTGTTTGTGAATAGCTTATAAGGAGCAAAAATCACAGCAAAACCTTCAAAGGGGCAAGTTAGTGTCTTTTTATTGCGTTATTTTTGCGGCTTGAAGCCGAGTCCTCCTCCCGCCCCCTGCCCCCTCCCCCCTCTACGAGGGAGGCGGGGGAGCGGAAACTACCTTCGACTATGAAGGAGTTAAGATGATTTATGCTTTGGAGCCTGTTTTGCAATAGGGTTTGATACCGCAGGTCTCGCAGAGAGGTTTGCGGGCTTTGCATACATAGCGTCCGTGGAGGAGGAGCCAATGGTGCGCCTTGGGGATGAGTTCTGCGGGGATGTATTTGACGAGTTGCTTTTCCGTTTCGAGCGGGGATTTGCTGTTGGTAGTCAGTCCGATACGCTCAGAGATACGGAAGATATGGGTATCTACCGCCATCGTAGGCTGGTTCCAGATAACGGCGCAGACCACGTTTGCCGTCTTGCGCCCCACGCCGGGGAGGGTCTGCAAGTCGTCTATGTTGCTCGGCACGTCGCCGCCGTAGGCTTCGACCAAACGCTGCGCCATGCCGACGAGATGTTGCGCTTTGGCATTGGGATACGACACCGATTTCACATACTGAAACACGTCCTCTGCACTTGCTTTCGCCATCGCCTCCGCCGTGGGGTATGCGGCGAAGAGCGCAGGGGTAACCATGTTCACCCGCTTGTCGGTGCACTGCGCGGAGAGCATGACCGCACACAGCAACTCGAACGGGTTGGTGTAGTGCAGTTCGGATTCCGCAACGGGCATGTTCTCGGCAAACCATGCCAATACTTTTTCGTAACGCTGTTTGTCAGTCATCACTTCATTTACGATTTACGATTTACGAATTACGATTTTTTGTCCCGACTAACCAGAACAAACTCGGAAGAATTACGATTTACGAACTAACCGACTTTCTCCGCGCGGTAGATTTTGCTAAGGAATTGGAGCAAACGGGTTACCTGCGTTTGGGTTTCGGCAGTGGCGGGGGTGATTTCCTTGTGTTGCAGGCGCAGCATAAGCACTTGGTAGAGCAGGGTGAGTCCCGCCTCGATGTCGGACATCAAGGGGTTGTCGGTCTTCGACTTGAGGATGTTGAGCGCAGGGGTCAGCCGAATCATTGCCGCACGATAGGACGCGTCCTCGTCCAGCAAGCGGTGGTGAAGTTCTTCCAACTCCGCCATGGCATTGCGCGCCAGTTGCACATGCCCCTGCTCGGTTACACCCTCGCGGTGCATCATCTCGCTCAACTCGGCGAGGAAGCGCATATCGGGGGAGGGGTTTTCGTTGTCTGTCGCGGCATCGGGGAACGCCCGCACGTAGTCTTCCAACTGCCAAATCCACAGGATGTACTCGGCTATGTTGTCTCGTTTATTCTTCATCGTCGCCCTCCTCGTCGTCAAAGTCCAACTCATCCAGCAGGTAGTCGTCGCTCATGAAGGTCTCTATGTCGCGGCGGTCTTTCTTGGTAGGTCTGCCCGTGCCTCGGTCGCGCCCGCTCGCACCTGCCATCTTTGCCAACTCCAAGAGTTCCAGTTGCTCGGGCGCAGTCTGGTCGCGCAGGTAGTCGGGTACCAGTTTCGCCCCTACCCTATTCTCGCAGAGTTGCAAGACGCGATAGGTGTAGGTAATGGGACCCTTGCGAACGGAGAAGACGTCGCCTACATGGAACGTGCGCGAGGGTTTGATGGTGCTCCCGCCCATGGTAACACGGCCTTTCTTGCAGGCATCGGCGGCGATAGTGCGCGTCTTGTAGAGGCGCATGGCAAAGAGGTATTTATCTACTCGAACTTCCATTTTCTACGGTTAGTCTGTTGGTTATCATTCTGTCGATATATTGTTGAATATAGGCTTTCAGGTATGTGAGCATTTCCTCTTCTTGCTCGTTGGCGGGCGGCAGTCCGTCCAGCAGCAACTCCACGTCGGGGGAGAGGACCTCGAAGACGGGGTGGTTGTAAATGACCGCCCACGGATGCGCTTTCTCCTGCGTCAGGCAGTCTTCGCCAAATGCGAAATAGGGCTCATCGTATCCGAGGAAGTGCAAGACGGAGGGCATGATGTCGGTCTGGCTGACCGCGCTCCGGGAACGCACGTCGGGCGTGAGCAGCGCGGGGCAATAGAAGGCTATCGGCACGGCGAAGAGACCGCGCGTGTTCTGATACTCGGGCGTGGTTAGTTGGTTGGTATGGTCGGCGGTGAGGACGAAAAGCGTATGCTCAAACCACTGCTGCTGCGAAGCGTAGTGGAAGAAGCGGCGCAGGGCATAGTCGGAATAGGCGATACATTGGTGCAGGGGGATAGTCCCCTTGGGGAAGCACCCTTCGTAGCGGGCAGGTATTTTGAAAGGATGGTGGCTAGAGGCGGTGAAGACCGAGGTCATGAACGGTTGCGGCAGGGTGTCCATCGTGCGAGCAAAGAACTGCAAGAACTCCTCGTCCCATATTGCCCACGTGCCATCAAACGCCTCCTCACCCGTATATTCGTCCATACCGTAGTACCTGTCGAATCCAGCCGAACGGGCGTATGCCTGAAAGCCCATGCTGCCGTTGGGAGCGCCGTGGAAGAAGGCGGTGGTGTAGCCTTTGCGGTTGAGGCAGTCGGCGATAGAAGAGACCTCATTGGTAGAATACGGCGTTACCACGTAAGGCTCGATGAGCATGGGGATGGACGAGAGCACCGACGGCATGGCGTCGATGGACTTCCTGCCCGAGGCGTAGGAGTATGTGTAGGTAACGGACTGTGCGAGGAGGGAGTCTAAGAAGGGGGTGTAGGGGACCCTCCCTATCCCTCCCTTAAGGGGAGGGGTATTGTAGAAGCCAATATACTCTTTTGAGAACGATTCCAAGATAATCACCACTACATTCAAGCGTCTCTCTTGTCCGTGTTCATCGGGTCGGTGTACGGGGGACATGATTTGCTCTAAGTCCTCCTGCGCGAAATAGTGCGGGTTCTGATAGGTCTCGTTCTCCAAGGACTTCATCAGGGTGAAAGGCGTATTGAGAATGATGGCAGTCTCTTGCGGTCGGTCTGCGTACTGCAAGGCATTGGATATGGTGATGGGGCGTGTGTAGCGTCCGAAGCCTCCGCGGATACCGATGACCGTGAAGTAGGCGATGAGGCAGAGAAGCAGCGTCTCGCGGAGGTAATAGAAGAGTTGCGAGTACCCTCCCCTAAGCGTCGAGCGTTGAGCGTTGAGCGTTGAGCGTTGAGCGAGGCGGCGAGGCAAAGCAGGATAGTGCACGGGGCGGGACTTTGCGGAGCAGAAGATGAGGAGGGCGATGGCGGCAAGTGCAAAGAGGGTAACGTACCAATACTGCCAGAGCGACTGCCAAAGGATAGCGCCTAAGTTGGTATCGTTCCGGAACTCCGTGAAGAAAGTGCAGGTAGTGCGGCGGTCGGTGAAGCGCACATAGACCATGTCCACACAGTTGACAAGGATGCCTACGGCGTTCGGGATGAGATAGAAGAGTCGCGTAACCGTTTGATATACATGGTGGTTGCGCACAGAGGGAGGCAAGGGGAGGAGCGCCAAGACGAGATAGACCGACGAGAGGTAGAGCACTGCAGTGAGGTCAAAGCGCATGCCGCCCAACATCATCTCCCACAGATGAGCCGCACTCACATCAGAATAGAGGTCGCTATTGATGAAGAAAAAGAAAAGCCGCGACAGCGAATAAATCACCATCAGCAGCATGATGTTCCATATGGCTCGCCTACTTCCCATTGTACAGATTCATGGTGCGGTCGATACCCTGCAAGCAGAAAGAGGGGATGATTTCGGAGGTGAGTTTGAGGCGGTCGGGCAGCAGTTTCTGCTCCTCGTCCGTCCATTTGCCGAGCACGAAGTTGCATTGGGCTCCGCGAGTGAAGTTGTTGCCTATGCCGAAGCGCACTCGGGCGTAGTTCTCCGTACCGAGGACGGACTGTATGTTGCCCAAGCCGTTGTGCCCGCCGTTACTGCCCTGCTTGCGGATACGGATAGTACCGAAAGGAAGGTTGAGGTCGTCCACCAAGACGAGCATGTTCTCCACGGGGATTTTCTCCTGCTGCAGCCAGTAGCGCACGGCGTTGCCGCTGAGGTTCATATAGGTGCTTGGCTTGAGCAAGACCATCTCCGCATTCTTCACGCGGCACTTCGCCACAAAGCCATAGCGCTTGTCCACCCATTGTGCGTTCTGGGCGTCGGCAAAGGCATCGAGCATCATGAAGCCGATGTTGTGGCGCGTGGCGGCATACTCATCGCCGATATTTCCGAGACCTACGATTAAGTATTTCATAGAAGACTCTCCCCGACCCTCCCTACAAGGGAGGGAGTTAGGGATTAGTTTAGTTACACTACTTATTATTAAGTCTCCCTTCAAGGGAGATTTAGAGGGTCTTACTCCCTCCCTCTAATTAAGGATGGGAAAGGGAGGGTCTAAAAAAAAGGAGCGTCGTTTGACGCTCCTTTGAGTTATGCTTTCGCGCTTTGGCGTGTTGCTTTCACTTCTGCTACACAAGCGTCTTTCGGATTCATCATCGTCAGACCTTCGATGTGAACATCACCTACGGCAATCTTCTTGCCCAAGCCGAGAGAGGTAACATCTACCACTACGCGGTCGGGGAACTGTGTGTAGATACCGTTGACCTTCATCTTGCGCATAGCCTGCGAGAGTTTACCACCGGCTTTCACACCTTCTGCGTGGCCCGTGAGTTGAATAGGAATCTCCACGGTAACCGGCTTCTGCTCGGTAACCTCGAGGAAGTCGATATGGAGCACATCGCCGCTCAGGGGGTGGAACTGCATCTCTTTTACGACTGCCGTAGCCTTCTTGTCACCGATGGTGAGTAGAATGATAAGCGTGTCGGGGGTGTAAATCATCGGACGCACATCAGCGGTAGTAACCGTGAAAGTGGTGTTGTTGCCTACGCCATAGAGGTTGCAGGGAACCAAGTTTTGTGCACGAAAGGCTTTTGCAGCCTTCTTACCGAACTCCGAACGGAGTGTGCCGGTCAATTCAAACGTTTTCATTAGATAATAATTGTGTTACTCAATATGGGGCAGAGATGATTTGTCGGTGTGGCTGCCCGTATCCCATCACACTTTCGTTAAAAAAGCCCCGACTTGTCGGGACTCTCTTTGTTGTCCAACCTGGAATCGAACCAAGATTTTCAGAACCAAAATCTGACGTAATAGCCTTTATACCATTGGACAATCGCGACTCTCATCACGAAATCGGGTGCAAAGGTACTGCTTTTTTTTGACATATGCAAATTTTTACGCGTTTTTTTGCAAAAAAGTACGAAATAGGCTTCGGATGAGCAGTGGGAGATTTGCTATCTGTATCAGAAGCGGGTCAGTAGGTCTGAACTATGTGCTCATCGGGATTACGATTTTCAGAGCATGGGCGTTCCGAATGTGTCTTTCATCACGCCCAACGCCCTTGGGTGAAGCGGCAAGCACCTTATTTCAGACGTACAGCATCCGTTCAAAATACGAAATTTGGACAATTTACAGAGGGCTTGTAGAGATTCGGTAGAGGCTCGGAAAAGGCATTCTTATGTTACGGTAATGTTACGGTAATGTTCCGATAATGTTCCGATAATGATATGGTGAAGAAACAGGGAGGTTTCGTGGGAATCTCGGAGCAGTTTTATTAGAAAAATGGACAATTACGGCAAACAGTGGTTGTATCGACGAGCGAGTACCCACAGCATACAAAAAACAAGGACTGCCTAACTTCCATTAGACAGTCCTTGTTCTGTATTTTCGGTTCTTTTTACGGCGCCACGCGGTTGATGTCGCGCGGGAACATCGAGCACTCCTTCACGTTGTTAATGCCCAAGAAGCATGCCGTGATACGCTCCAGTCCGATGGCGAAACCGCCGTGAGGAGGCATGCCGTTCTTGAAGGTATCGAGGTAGAAACGGAAGTTGTCGGGGTTCATGCCGCGCTTCAACATCTTCTCGCGATAGTCCGCCTCCTTGTGGATACGCTGACCGCCCGAGGTAATCTCCAGTCCGCGCATCAGCAGGTCGAAACTCAGTGTCAGCGTGGGGTCTTCGGGGTCGTCCATCGCATAGAAAGCACGATGCTGGCTGGGAAAATGGGTTACAAACACAAAGTCCGAACCAAACTGCTCCAATGCATACTTGCATATCGCACGCTCTTCCTCAGGCGCCAAGTCGTCCTCGCCGCGGTGGTCTTCCTCGCAGAGGTGATTCTCAAAGAGGATTTCATGCACCTCGCTCAGTTTCCATGCAGGCACGTTCTGCGGCAGTTGCGGCACCGTAGCATTCAGCAGCGCCAACTCGTGGGCGCAGTCGGTTACCACGCGGTTGATGATGGCATGCAGCAAAGCCGCCTCCAGCGTCATCACATCTTCCTGACCTTTGATAAAGCCCATCTCCACATCCAGCGAGATGTACTCGTTGAGGTGGCGGCTCGTGTTATGCTTCTCCGCACGGTAGGCAGGGGCAATCTCGAACACGCGCTCATACACGCCCACGCCTATCTGCTTGTAGAACTGAGGCGACTGCGCCAGATACACCTGCTTGCCGAAATAGTCCATCTTGAACACATTGGCACCGCCTTCGGCACCCTCCGACACAATCTTCGGGGTGTAGATTTGCGTGAAGCCGTTCTCTGTTAGGAAGTCAGCAAACGCTTTGGCGATAGTGCTCTGCACCTTCAGTATCGCCATGTCGCGCGGGTTACGAAGCGTAACCTGACGGTTGTCGAACTTATAGCGCAGCAGCGTCTCCTCGTCGCCGAACTTCAGCGCGTTCATGTCCACCACCTCGGGCGTGGTCGGACGCGAGAGCACGCGCACGGTGCTTACTGCGACCTCTATCGTGTTGTAGAAAGCCGCAGGGTCTTTAATCCTCGCCTCGCCGACTGTTCCTTCTACGGTTACCGCCATCTCGCGGCAGAGACCGTTGAGGGCTATCTCATTGCCCTCCTCGTCGAAGAAACGCGAGGTCTCGTTCTGCACCACGGCTTGCAACAATCCGCGGGACTTGCGCAGGATGATGAACCCACCCCACTTCGTAACTCGCACATTGTGAATCATACCGCTCACGGTTACCGTATCACCTGCCTTGCAGTTGTCTATCGTAACGCCCGCAGGCTTATGTTGCGTCAAATCAAGTAACATACTAATTAAGAATTAAGAATTAAGAATTATGAGTGCCCATGCTCTGGCCACTAATCACCGGCTACTAAAAACAATTGAGGGTCAGGAAAGCCCCGACCCTCAATCACTCTTTGTTATTTATTCTGCAGCGGGAGCCTCTGTCTCAGCAGCAGGTGCTTCTGCCTCTGCCACAGCCTCTTTCACTGCTTTCTTGCCGGCACGACGAGTAGCCTTCTTCGTGGCTTTCTTAGCCTCTTTCAGCATGTTCTCGTTGTAGTCCACCAACTCGATGATACACATCTCAGCGGCATCACCCAAACGGAAACCGGTACGCAGGATACGAGTGTAACCACCGGGGCGGTTAGCGATCTTCTCGCCTACATTCTGGAACAGTTCGGTAACAGCCTCTTTCTGATGAAGCATTGCAAATGCTAGACGGCGGTTGTTCATATTGTCCTCTTTCGCACGGGTGAGGATGGGCTCTACATAGATACGGAGAGCCTTTGCCTTAGCCAACGTGGTGGAGATACGCTTGTGCATAATCAGCGAGCAAGCCATATTCGACAACATAGCAGCACGATGGTTTGCTTTGCGGCCAAGGTGGTTGAATTTCTTATTATGTCTCATAATAGTTTGTAATGTTAAATGGTGAGTTGTACTAATTAGTCATTCACGTGGTAACGCGAGATGTCCATACCAAAAGCAAGCCCGTTGCGCTCCAGCAGTTCGTCCAATTCAGTAAGCGATTTCTTACCAAAATTGCGGAACTTGAGCAAGTCAGAGCGGTGGAACTTAACCAGTTCGCCAAGCGTATCCACCTCGGCAGCCTTCAAGCAGTTGAGGGCACGCACGGAGAGGTCCATGTCTTGCAGACGCTGGTTGAGCAACTGACGCATGCGCAGCAACTCCTCGTCCAGCGCACTACTGCTCTTCTTGGTCTCTTGCTCGAGCACGATACGCTCGTCGGAGAAGAGCATGAAGTGGTAGATAAGAATCTTGGCAGCCTCGGTCAGCGCATTCTGAGGAGTGATAGAGCCATCGGTGGTAATCTCCAACGTCAGTTTCTCGTAGTCAGTACGTTGTTCCACACGATACTGGTCAACGGAAATCATCACATTGCGAATCGGGGTGTAGATGGAGTCGATAGCCAGTACCCCGATGGGGTCATTGTCATGACGATTCTCATCTCCGGGCACGTAGCCGCGACCCTTATTGATGGTCAGTTCAATCTCAAAATCTGCCGACTCATCCATCTCTGCCAGTTGCAACTCAGGATTCAGCACCTCAAAATTTTGGAGCGCTGTGTTGAGTTCGCCTGCCAGCAAAGAGGTGGCTTTCGACACATGCAACTTAACGGTTTCACCCTCGGCTTCTACGCCTTCTTTGCGGATGAAACGCACCTGCTTCAGGTTGAGGATAAGGTTGGTTACATCAGTGATGACGCCAGGGATAGTAGCAAATTCATGATCAATACCACTGATGCGGATAGAGCATATTGCATAACCTTCCAACGAGCCGAGAAGCACGCGACGGATAGCATTGCCTATCGTAATACCATACCCCGGTTCGAGAGGACGAAACTCAAAAGTGCCTTTCGTCAGACTCGAATCCAACATTATCACCTTGTCAGGTTTGATGAAATTTAATATTGCCATGAATTTAATTTTTATTTAGAGTACAACTCGACGATTAACTGCTCTTTGATGTTCTCAGGAATCTCTGCACGCTGAGGAACATTGAGGAATTTGCCTGCTTTGTCTGTCTCATTCCACTCCAGCCAACTGTACTTGCTGTGATTGAAGCCTTCCAAAGATGCTGCAATTACCTCCAAAGATTTAGCCTTCTCGCGAACTGCAACCACTTGTCCGGGTTTCACTTGATAGGACGGGATATTCACCACCTTACCATCTACGGTGATATGACGGTGGCTCACCAACTGACGCGCAGCAGCGCGAGTGGGAGCAATACCCAAACGATATACCACATTGTCGAGACGGCACTCGAGCAACTGAATCAAGATTTCACCGGTTACACCCTTCGAGCGGCTTGCCTGCGCAAAGAGCAAACGGAACTGACGCTCCAGCACACCGTAGGTATATTTTGCTTTCTGCTTCTCAGCCAACTGCTGACCGTACTCAGAGTTTTTCTTACGACGGTTCACACCATGCTGACCGGGAGCGTAGTTGCGACGGTCAAGCACTTTGTCCGGACCGAAGATTGCCTCGCCAAAACGACGCGAGATGCGGGATTTAGGACCAATATATCTTGCCATAATCTTACTTGTTGTTTAGAATGTTAAGTAATAATAAATTATACACGGCGACGTTTCGGAGGACGACAACCGTTGTGAGGCATAGGAGTAACATCCACGATTTCCACTACATCGATACCTGCAGCCACGCAAGCACGGATAGCAGACTCGCGACCTTGTCCCGGTCCTTTTACATACGCTTTCACCTTACGCAAACCAAGGTCGTAAGCCACCTTGCCGCAGTCTTGCGCTGCCATCTGTGCTGCATAAGGAGTATTCTTTTTCGAGCCACGGAAGCCCATCTTGCCAGCGGAAGACCACGAGATAACCTGTCCGTCTCCGTTAGCAATAGTAACGATAACATTGTTGAAAGAAGACATCACATGGAGTTGACCAACACCGTCAATCTTCACAACGCGCTTCTTCGCTGCAATTGCTTTCTTTGCCATAATTCGTTTGATTTAATTAGAGTTGTTGGTTGTTGATTACTTCGTTGCTTTCTTCTTGTTAGCAACCGTTTTCTTTTTACCTTTGCGCGTACGGGCATTGTTCTTGGTCGATTGACCGCGAACAGGAAGACCGATACGGTGACGAACACCGCGGTAACAACCAATATCCATCAAACGCTTGATATTAAGTTGAATCTCCGAACGAAGATCACCTTCCACTTTGTACTGTGCACCGATGATCTCACGGATTTTAGCTGCTTGGTCATCCGTCCAATCCTGAACCTTGATGCTTGGGTCAACGCCTGCCTCTGCCAGAATCTTCTTTGCGCTTGAACGACCTATTCCGTAGATGTAAGTCAAACCGACTTCACCGCATTTATTCTGCGGCAGATCTACACCGACAATTCTTATAGCCATAATTTTTTACTTAGGATAAATTTGTTTTTAATTGTTTTTCTTACTTTTTCCGTCCATGAACACGCGCTTATCCTTGACGCATCTTCATTTTCGGTTCTTTCTTGTTGATTACATACAAGTGCCCTTTGCGGCGTACAATCTTGCAATCCGCATTGCGCTTCTTGATTGATGCTCTTACTTTCATTGTTGTAAAAGTATTATTTGGGTTATTTATAACGGAACGATATGCGTCCTCTGGTCAAGTCATACGGACTCATCTCCACTTTCACGCGGTCGCCTGCCAATATCTTGATGTAGTGCATACGCATCTTACCCGATATGGTAGCGATGATGAGCGGACCATTTTCCAACTGCACGCGAAACATCGCATTGGAGAGTGCCTCGGTGATTACACCATCCACTTCTATTGCATCTTGCTTTGACATACTGCTGTTGTTCTTGGATGTAAAGTTAGTAATTAGATAAATCGGTCTCCTAAGACCTCCTTGATATAGTCAAACGTAGAGAGAATATCCGCCTTGCCATCGCGCACGCAAACACTCAACTCATAGTGAGCAGCGGGCTTGCGGTCGGCTGTGCGGGCTGTCCACCCGTCTTCTTCGATAATCACATTGCGACGACCCAAGCAAATCATTGGCTCTATCGCAAGGGTCATACCCGACTTGAGGACGATACCGTTGCCGCGGCGACCATAGTTGCATACCTCCGGCTCTTCGTGCATATCACGACCGATGCCATGTCCCACAAACTCACGCACTACAGAATAGCCTGCGCGCTCGCAGTGGGTCTGAATGGTAGCACCTATATCTCCCAAGCGGCGACCGGTGATAGCTTGCTCGATACCGAGGTAGAGGGCTTCCTTCGTGGTGCGGAGCAGTTGCATTACCTCGGGCTTTACTTCGCCCACGGGGAAAGTATACGCACTATCGGAATGAAATCCGTTGAGCAAGATACAACTATCCACCGAGATAATATCACCATCCTTGAGCACCACTTTGTCAGACGGGATGCCATGCACCACCTGCTCATTGACCGAAGTACAAAGCGTGGCGGGGAATCCTTCGTAGCCGAGGCAAGAGGGCTTGCCGCCGTTATCCATGATAAACTCGTATGCCACCTTGTCCAGTTCGGCTGTCGTAACACCCGGCTTGATGACTTTTGCCAGTTCGGCAAAAGTCTTACCAAGCAGGATATTGCTTTGGCGCATCAGTTCTACCTCTTCGTCTGTCTTAAGGAAAATCATCTGTACGTTACTAACACTTAGTCCTTAATGCAGATTAGTACGCCATGGCACCAGAGCGACCTTTGATGCGCATGCCGGACTCAAAGAATCCGTCGTAGTGGCGCATGAGCAGGTGGCTCTCGATTTGCTGAAGGGTATCCAATATCACACCCACCATAATCAGAAGGCTGGTACCGCCATAGAACTGCGCAAAGCCCATGCTCACACCAAAGAGGCGAGCAAAAGCAGGCAGGATTGCGATGATAGCCAACAAGATGGAACCAGGGAGCGTGATGCGCGACATAATAGAATCGATATACTCAGCCGTCTTCTTACCGGGCTTCACACCAGGGATAAAACCATTGTTCAATTTCAGATTTTCTGCCATCTGAACCGGATTAATGATGATAGCAGTGTAGAAATAAGTAAACAAGATGATGAGGATAGCGAATACGAGGTTATACCAGAAACCGTTGTTATCGCTGAACGCACGCACAAAAGCGCCACTACCATCCGAGTTGAAGCCCGCGAAAGCGATAGGAATAAACATAATGGCTTGCGCGAAGATGATAGGCATCACATTGGCTGCATTCACCTTCAGAGGAATGTACTGACGTACACCGCCATACTGCTTATTACCTTGGATGCGTTTTGCATACTGCACAGGGATACGGCGAGTAGCCTGTACCAATGCGATTGCAAATGCAAACACTGCAATCAAGAAGACAATCTCAACGATGAACACCATCAAACCGCCACCTGCTTCGTTCAAACGGCTAGAGAACTCTTGAATGACAGCAGCAGGGAAACGCGCGATAATACCAATTAAGATGATAAAGGAAATACCATTTCCTACACCACGGTCGGTAATACGCTCACCCAACCACATCACAAACATAGAGCCCGCGCAAAGCAGGATAGTTGAGGATATGGTGAACCAGTTGAAACCGATATCCAACACTTGCCCTGCCTGTCTCATTTGTGCACTAAGATTCCATAAGTAACTGGGACCTTGGAACAGCAGGATAGCCACCGTCAGGTAACGTGTGATTTGATTCATCTTTTGGCGACCCGACTCACCCTCTTTCTGCATCTTTTGGAAATACGGCACTGCTATGGTGAGCAGCTGTATCACGATAGACGCCGAGATATAGGGCATGATACCGAGCGCAAAGATAGATGCGTTGGAGAACGCACCACCCGAGAACATATCCAAAAGTGCCATCAAGCCACCCGCTGTCTGCGAATGAAGTGCTGTCAGAGCCGTGGGGTCGATACCCGGGAGAACGATGAACGAACCGAAACGATAGATGAGCACGAACAAAAGCGTGGTCAACAATCGATTGCGGAGGTCCTCAATCTTCCAGATATTCTTACATGTTTCGATAAATTTCATTTACTTTGCGTTTTTGAAAGGGAAACGGATAGGAGTCCGAAACTCCTATCCCATCGCCCTACGATTAAATCTTCACAATAGTACCGCCTGCAGCCGTGATAGCCTCTTCAGCCGATTTGCTGAAAGCGTTTGCCTCAACGGTCAGTTTGGCGGTCAGCGTACCGTTACCGAGAATCTTCACCAGTGCGGTCTTGCTTACGAAACCTGCCTCGCGAAGCTCTGCCAATCCGATTTTCTCGAGGTTCTTAGCCTCTGCCAATGCTTGGAGCACTGCGAGGTTGATAGCCTTGTACTCAACGTGGTTGATGTTCTTGAAGCCGAACTTCGGAAGACGACGTTGCATAGGCATCTGTCCACCCTCGAAACCGATTTTCTTCGAGTAACCGGAACGCGACTTAGCACCCTTATGACCACGGGTAGAAGTGCCACCAAGACCCGAACCGGCACCACGACCGATACGCTTAGCGGTCTTCACAGAACCTGCAGCCGGCGTTAAATTATGTAATTCCATAATGATTTTAATTCTAAAGGGTTAATCAATTACTTTTACCAAGTGTTTTACCTTCTCTACCATACCGAGGATAGCAGGAGTAGCCTCATGCTCTACGATGGCATTCATCTTACGGAGGCCCAAAGCCGCCATAGTCTCTTTCTGTACTTTCGGGCAGCGGATGATGCTGCGTACTTGTTGAATCTTAATAGTTGCCATAGTCTTCGATACGTATTATCCGTTAAACACTGTAGAGAGGCTCACGCCACGGTTTTGTGCTACGGTGCGTGCATCGCGCAATTCAGCGAGAGCAGCGATAGTAGCCTTCACGAGGTTGTGAGGATTGGAAGAGCCTTTTGCCTTAGCCAGCACGTCGTTTACACCCACCGACTCCAGTACGGCACGCATGGCACCACCGGCTTTTACTCCGGTACCTTCGCTTGCGGGCTGGATATACACACGTGCACCGCCAAACTTAGCATACTGCTCGTGGGGGATAGTACCTTTCAGTACAGGCACTTGAATAAGGTTCTTCTTTGCAGCCTCTGTAGCCTTAGCAATAGCCGCCGTAACTTCACCGGCCTTACCCAGACCGTGACCTACGATGCCATTTCCATTTCCTACAACGACGATGGCTGCGAATGTAAAGGTGCGACCACCTTTCGTAACTTTCGTTACGCGGTTAACTGCGACGAGGCGCTCCTTGAGTTCCAAGTCTTGTGTTGTTTTAACTCGATTCATCTTAGTCTTCGTGTTTTTAGAATTGGAGACCTGCTTCACGAGCAGCGTCTGCTAATGATTGTACTCGACCATGATAGAGGTAACCGTTGCGGTCGAAAACGACTTCGTTCACACCGGCTTTCTTTGCAGCCTCGGCAATAGCCTTACCTACGAGGGCTGCTTTCTCCGACTTGGTCATTTTATCTTTGATTCCGAGGGACGATGCGCTGGCGAGCGTTACGCCTTTGGTATCGTCAATCACTTGTGCGTAGATTTGGCTGTTGCTACGGAATACGGTCAGACGAGGACGCTCAGCGGTACCCGACACCTTGGTGCGGATAGAGGCTTTAATCTTGAGTCTTCTTGCTATTTTCTGAATCATAATACTTCCTTTCTATTATTTACCAGCCGACTTACCAGCCTTACGACGTACAACTTCACCTTGGAAACGAATACCCTTGCCTTTGTAGGGCTCCGGCTTACGGAACGAGCGAATCTTTGCGCAAACCTGACCGAGCAGTTGCTTGTCAGCCGACTCCAAAATCACAAGCGGGTTCTGGTTACGTTCCGACTTGGTCTCCACCTTAATCTCCTTGGGCAAGCCGAGGTAGATAGGGTGCGTATAGCCGAGCGAGAGGTTGAGCACCTGCGGTTGAGACAACTCAACACGGTAGCCGACACCTACGAACTCCAATACTTTCTTATAACCATCGTGCACACCAACCACCATGTTGTGAATCAATGCACGATACAAACCGTGTTTCGAGCGCATCTCTTTCTCATCGTTCGGACGAGTAACATGGCACACACCATCCTCAACGGTTACGGTGATTTGAGGATCAACAGCCTGGGTCAATTCACCCTTAGGACCTTTCACGGTTACTACATTCTCAGGGCTAACGGTTACGGTTACGCCTGCAGGGATTGCGATAGGTAATTTACCAATTCTTGACATAGTCTTCTCCTCCTTACATTAATAAACATAACAAATAACCTCACCACCGAGTTGCTGTCCTACAGCCTCTTTGTCGGTCATCACACCCTTCGAAGTGGAGAGGATTGCGATACCGAGACCGTTCAGCACGCGCGGCATATCACGATAGCCAGCGTACTTACGAAGACCGGGGGTTGATACACGTTGTAAACTCTTGATGGCGTTAACTTTGTTAACGGGATCATACTTCAAGGCAATCTTGATAGTGCCCTGAGGTCCATCCTCCACGAACTTGTAGGAAAGGATATAACCTTTCTCAAACAAGATACGCGTGATCTCTTTCTTCAGATTCGAAGCCGGCACCTCTACTACGCGGTGTCCTGCTTTGATTGCATTCCTGAGTCGAGTCAGGTAATCTGCGATAGGATCTGTCATAAATGTTTTGTTGTTAAATTAATCCCGCCTGTCGGGACAATATTTAATAATTTTGTTTTCAGTCTGCCACCTCACACGGAGAAGCGCAAACAATCATTTCCTACAAAAACCATGCCATACTATATAATATGTCATACTAAAATGCGGATTGTCATGTTTTTCTCCGTATGCGGGCAAACTTTGGCAGTAAATCTCCGGAGGTGAACCTAACGCCACCTCCGGAAACTTGTAGGGTAGCAATTACCAACTTGCTTTCTTCACGCCGGGGATTAAGCCTTTGGAAGCCATCTCACGGAACTGAATACGACTCAAGCCGAATGCGCGCATGTAACCTTTCGGACGCCCCGTGATTTTGCAACGGTTGTGCAGACGTACGGGGCTTGCGTTCTTAGGCAGGGCTTGGAGACCGATGTAGTCACCATCCTTGAGGAGTTGTGCACGTTTAGCAGCATATTTTGCCACCAACTTAGCGCGCTTTACCTCGCGGGCTTTCATTGATTCTTTTGCCATAGTCTATATTACTTTTTGAAGGGTAAGCCAAACTCACGCAACAGAGCAAAGCCCTCTTCGTCGGTCTGAGCAGTGGTCACGAAAGTGATGTTCATACCCAGCAGTTTGGTAATGTTATCAATGTTAATTTCAGGGAAGATAATCTGCTCTTGGATACCGAGGGTGTAGTTACCACGTCCGTCCATCTTGCTCGGAATACCTTTGAAGTCGCGGATACGGGGCAGTGCCACGCGCACGAGGCGCTCCAAGAACTCGTACATACGCTCGCCGCGGAGGGTTACACGCACGCCGATAGGCATTTTCTTACGCACCTTGAAGTTAGCGATATCTTTCTTGGAGAGGGTAGCCACTGCTTTCTGACCTGCGATAGCGGTCATCTCGGCTTGCGCTACGTCGATGATTTTCTTGTCAGCGACAGCATCTCCCAAACCCTGATTGAGGACGATCTTCGTGAGTTTCGGGCACTGCATTACTGTAGTGTAGTTGAACTCTTTCATCAAGATAGGAACGATACGCTCCTGGTAATCTTGCTTCAAACTTGCTGTATTCATTGCTTAGATCTCCTTACCGGTTTTTTTAGATACGCGGACCAACTTCCCATCTTTCAACACGCGCCCTACGCGAACGGGTTTGCCGTCTTCTACGGGGTTGAGGTTGGAGATATGGATAGGTGCCTCCTGTTTAACGATGCCCCCTTGGGGGTTCTTTGCATTAGGTTTGGTACTCTTCGATACCATATTCACACCTTCTACGATAGCACGCTGCTTATCTACGAGCACCTCCAGCACGCGGCCGGTTTTGCCTTTAGAAGCGCCTGCGTTAACGTAAACGGTATCACCTTTCTTAATATGTAATTTTGCCATTACTGTAACTAATTTAGATGATTAGAGCACTTCGGGTGCCAACGAGATAATTTTCATGTTCGTTTGACGGAGTTCACGGGCCACGGGGCCGAAGATACGCGAGCCGCGGAGTTCACCTGCGTTGTTGACGAGCACGCATGCGTTGTCGTCGAAGCGGATGTAACTTCCGTCAGCGCGGCGCACCTCTTTCTTCACGCGTACCACGATAGCGCGGCTGACCGTACCATCCTTGATGGCGGAAGAGGGGATAACGCCCTTAACGGCTACTACGATGGTGTCTCCGAGGGTGGCATAACGTTTCTTAGTACCGCCCAGAACGCGGATGACCAATGCCTCTTTTGCACCGGAGTTGTCCGCAACGATAAGTCTTGATTCTTGCTGTACCATAATTACTTAGCCCTTTCGATAATTTGAGTTAGACGCCAACGAACGGTTTTGCTCAGCGGACGAGTCTCCATGATGCGTACGGTATCGCCGATGCCGCACTCGTTCTTCTCGTCATGAACATGGAACTTGCGAGTTTTATTGACAAACTTGCCATAGATGGGGTGTTTCTCTTTCCATTTAACGGCTACGACAATCGTCTTATCCATTTTGTTGGAAACGACAACACCTACACGCTCTTTTCTTAGATTTCTTGTTTCCATTTCACTTGTCGTTTTTTACTTGTTAAGTTCTCTTGCACGCAACTCAGTTGCCAGACGTGCGATTGTCTTGCGAGCAACCTTAATCTGCAACGGATTGTCGAGCGGAGAAATGCTGTGATTCAGTTTCATGCGCGTGAGTGCTTCTTTCTCGGAAGCGAGACGCTCTTGGATCTCAGCGGTAGTTAATTCTTTAATTTCAGCTGTTTTCATAATCCTAATTATACATTTTGGGTTGCGTCGTAATCGCGTCTTACGACAAATTTAGTAGTGACAGGAAGTTTCTGTGCTGCCAGGCGGAGTGCCTCTTTAGCCACCTCATACGATACACCCTCTACCTCGAAGATGATACGTCCGGGCTCCAACGGTACTACGAATCCCTCAGGAGCACCCTTACCTTTACCCATACGGACATCCAAAGGCTTCTTGGTGATAGGTTTATCCGGGAAAACGCGGATCCACACCTGACCTTGACGTTGCATATAACGGGTAACTGCGATACGGGCTGCTTCGATTTGACGACCTGTCAACCAGATGGTACCAAGGCTCTTGATACCGAACGAACCAAAAGCAAGTTCGTTGCCGCGTTGCGCGATGCCTTTGATACGGCCTTTCTGCGAGCGACGGAATTTCGTTTTCTTAGGTTGTAACATAACTGTTGTAATCTACAAATCGGTTAGACATTATTGTTTTTTGTTTCTGCGGAAACCACCTCTACGATCCCCGTCGCGGCGGTCGTTACGGCGATCCATGCCGCGCCCCTCCTGCTTCTGGGTGAAGTTAGGTGCCAAATCCACTTTGCCATACTTCTCGCCGCGGCAGATCCATACCTTTACGCCGATAACACCCACTTTGGTGATAGCGCCGATTTGGCAGTAATCAATGTCTGCACGGAGAGTGTGGAGAGGAGTACGTCCTTCTTTGTACATCTCTTTACGCGCCATCTCGGCACCGTTGAGACGACCGCTGACCTGAATCTTGATACCCTCGGCTCCCATACGCATAGTGGAAGCGATAGCCATCTTGACGGCACGGCGGTAAGCGACCTTGCCCTCCAACTGGCGAGCAATCTTGGTAGCAACGATGGTTGCATCCAACTCAGGACGTTTTACCTCGAAGATGTTGATTTGTACATCTTGCTTGGTGATTTTCTTCAGTTCCTCTTTCAATTTGTCAACCTCTTGTCCACCCTTTCCGATGATATACCCGGGGCGAGCTGTGCAGACAGTTACAGTTACAAGTTTCAGAGTTCTCTCGATGACGATACGGGAAATACTTGCCTCTGCAAGACGGGCATTGAGGTACTCACGGATTTTGGTATCCTCTACAATCGTATCACCATAGTTCTTACCGCCAAACCAGTTGGAGTCCCAACCGCGAACAATACCGAGGCGGTTTGCAATAGGATTAATTTTCTGTCCCATCTTGGTAATTACTTTTCAGCGTTAGTATTTTTAGTATCCACGAACACAGTAATATGGTTGGAACGCTTGCGCACGCGGTATCCGCGGCCCTGAGGAGCGGGCAACAGACGCTTGAGCATCATACCGCCATCCACCATAATATTGCTTACATACAGAGTTTCTTGGTCTGCTTTCTTGCCGGTTTTGGTTTCCCAGTTGGCGATAGCAGATTTCAGTACCTTCTCCATAGCGCGCGAAGCCTCACGCGTGGAGAAGTGGAGCGCACCCAGTGCACGGTTCACTTCCATGCCGCGAATCATGTCTGCTACGAGACGCATCTTGCGCGGGGAGGTAGGAACGTTGTTCAGTTTGGCGAAGTATTGCTCTTTGCGAGCCTCCTTCATTGCCTCTGCTGTATTATGTTTTCTTGCACCCATTGTAATTCTTGGTTTAATAATGTTGTGTTAAATGATACAATGGATTACTTCTTGTTGTTGCCGGCATGACCACGGAACGTACGAGTAGGCGCGAACTCGCCCAACTTGTGTCCTACCATGTTCTCCGTTACATAAACAGGAATGAATTTGTTTCCATTGTGAACTGCAATTGTATGACCTACAAAATCGGGGGAGATCATCGATGCGCGGCTCCAAGTCTTGACAACTTCTTTCTTGCCCGACTCATTCATGGCCAACACCTTGTCCTCCAACTTAACGTTGATAAAAGGTCCTTTTTTCAATGAACGACTCATAATGTTACGATTTTAATAGGTTATTTCTTTCTTCTTTCGATTATGTACTGGTTGCTCTGGCTCTTCGGATGACGAGTCTTGTAACCCTTAGCGAGCAAGCCCTTACGTGAACGTGGGTGTCCACCGGAAGCGCGTCCTTCACCACCACCCATCGGGTGATCTACAGGGTTCATAACAACACCACGGTTGCGCGGGCGACGACCGAGCCAACGGCTACGACCTGCCTTACCGCTCTTCTCCAAAGCGTGGTCGCTGTTGCCTACAACGCCGACAGTGGCCTTGCATGCAGCGAGCACTTTGCGCATCTCACCCGAAGGCAACTTGATGATTGCATACTTGTCTTCGCGGGAAGAGAGTTGTGCAAACACACCTGCCGAGCGAACCATGCAAGCACCCTGACCCGGACGGAGCTCAATGTTGTGGATGAGCGTACCGAGGGGGATGTTTGCCATGGGCAGTGCATTTCCTACTTCGGGAGCAGCGTCTGCTCCGGACATAACTACTTGACCTACTTGCAATCCATTGGGAGCAAGGATGTAACGCTTCTCGCCATCAGCATAGAACAAGAGTGCGATACGAGCCGAACGGTTAGGATCGTACTCAATAGTCTTTACTGTTGCGGGTACACCATCTTTGTTGCGTTTGAAGTCAATTACACGGAATTTCTGCTTGTGTCCACCGCCGATGTAACGCATGGTCATTTTGCCGACATGGTTACGACCACCGGTTTTGCGTTTTCCGAACACAAGCGATTTCTCTGGTGCACTTGCGGTAATTGTCTCAAATGCGCCAATAACTTTGTGTCTTTGCCCTGGTGTAGTGGGCTTAAATTTACGAACAGCCATTTTTAGATATTGCTATAAAAATCGATTGTATCACCTTCTTTCAATGTAACAATAGCCTTTTTGTAAGCCTGTTGTGCGCCGCGAAGCAGACCGCTCTTGGTCCAGCGTTGTTTCACTTTGGGAGCGACAATCAGGGTGTTTACATCGACTACCTGTACATTGTACATTTCTTCCACTGCCTTTTTGATTTGAACCTTGTTGGCAGCACGCTCTACACGAAAACCATAACGGTTCAACTTTTCGCCTGCGGCGGTCATCTTTTCCGTGACGATAGGTTTCAGAATAATTGCCATAGTTGTAACCTCCTTATGCGTTAAAAGTTGCCTCGATAGCAGCCGCCGAAGCCTCGGTGAGCACTACTACGTTAGCGTTCATGATTGTGTAGGTATTGAGTTCATTGACGTTCACTACGTTGGTACGCTGGATGTTAGCAGCGGACTTGCGTGCGTTCACGTTAGCATCGTTCACTACGAAGAGCACTTTCTGACCAGCCACTTTGAGGTTGTTCAATACCTCAATCATTGCTTTGGTCTTGGGAGCCTCGAAGTTGAGCGCATCCAATACGAGGATGTTGCCTTGGGAAGCACGAAGGCTCAACGCAGACTTGCGTGCGAGTTGTTTCACCTTGCGGTTGAGTTTGAAATCATAGGAGCGGGGTACGGGACCAAAGATAGTACCACCACCTACGCGAACCGGCGACTTCAAATCACCCGGACGTGCTCCACCGCCGCCCTTCTGGCGACCGAGTTTGCGGGTCGAGTGAGCGTTCTCGCTACGTTGTTTTGCCTTGGCAGTACCTTGACGGTTGTTAGCCAAGAATTGCTTAACGTCCAAGTAGATAGCGTGGTCGTTAGGCTCGATAGCGAAGATTGCATCGTTCAAGGCAATCTTCTTGCCGGTCTCCTGACCGGCCATATTCAAAATACTAAGTTCCATACTTCTTACTTGTTGATAATTACGATTGAGTTTTTAGCACCCGGGATAGAACCTTTCACCATGATGAGGTTGTACTCGGGAATCACTTTCAATACTTGCAGGTTTTGAACCGTTACGCGGTCCACACCCATGTGTCCGCCCATGCGGGTACCCGGGAAGATACGAGAAGGATACGCGCAGGCACCTACGGAACCCGGTGCACGCAGACGGTCGTCCTGACCGTGAGTGCTCTGTCCGACACCACCGAAACCATGGCGCTTTACAACACCCTGGAAGCCTTTACCTTTGCTGGTGCCGATAACATCCACGAAGGAGTTCTCCTCGAACACGTCAGCAGCGGTGATGGTGTCACCCAGATGGAGTTCTTTTCCGAACTCATCGAACTCAGCGAGGTGGCGCATAGGTTGCACCCCTGCTGCTTTGAAATGCCCGGCCTCTGCTTTGTTGGTGTGTTTCTCGCTCTTGGGCATGAAACCTACCTGAACAGCCTGATATCCGTCTTTCTCGACGGTTTTCAACTGTGTTACAACGCAAGGACCTGCTTCAATAACGGTGCATGGGATATTTTTGCCATCAGCACCGAAAACGGAAGTCATTCCGATTTTTTTACCTAATAATCCTGGCATTTTGTTGTTAATGAATTAGTTATTAGTAATTTGATTGCTCTCGCCCGCAGGTTTGCGTGGCTCTCGCCCTTGCCTCTCCGAGGGAAGCAACCCTGTTTTATTTACGATTTGACAATTTACGAATTACGATTGATTGTCTTATCAAGCCTTGATTTCGACCTCTACGCCGCTGGCGAGTTCGAGTTTCATCAGCGCCTCTATCGTCTTGTTGTTGCTGTTGTAGATATCAATCAGACGCTTGAAACTTGCCAACTCGAATTGCTCACGCGATTTCTTGTTCACGAAGGTGGAACGGTTCACGGTGAAGATACGCTTGTGGGTGGGCAATGGAATAGGACCGCTCACTACGGCACCTGTTGCCTTCACTGTCTTAACGATTTTCTCTGCGGATTTGTCCACCAAGTTGTGGTCGAACGATTTGAGTTTGATACGAATTTTTTGACTCATGATTGTGATTTACGATTTACGATTTACAAATTACGATTATTTTGCATATTCGGGGGACGCCTAAAGAGTCATACGCTTAGGCGTCCCTCCTGTGTTTCTGTTTATACCAAGTCGGCACGTCCGCCTACCTCGGTGAGTACTGTCTTCGCGATAGCGCTGGATACTGCCTCGTAGTGCGAGAACTCCATGCTGGAGGTTGCACGACCGGAGGTGATGGTACGCAGTGCGGTTACATAACCGAACATCTCGCTCAAGGGCACTTTGGCTTTCACGATACGTGCGCCGGTGCGAGCGGTGTCCATACCCTCTACCTGTCCGCGGCGTTTGGTCAAGTCGCCAATCACATCACCCATGTTCTCTTCGGGCGTTACCACCTCTACCTTCATGATAGGCTCCATGAGTGCGGGTTTAGCCTTTACGGATGCGTTCTTGAACGCCATCTGTGCGCAGACCTCAAACGACAACTGGTCGGAGTCAACGGGGTGGAACGAACCATCGATAACGGTTACTTTCAGTTTCTCCAGCGGATAGCCTGCGAGCACACCGGTCTTCATAGCCGTAGTGAAGCCCTTCTCGATGGAGGGGATATACTCCTTGGGGATGTTACCACCCTTCACCTCGTTGATGAACTGGAGCGCACCCTCGAACTCGGGGTCAGCAGGCTCTACGCGAACAATCATGTCGGCGAACTTACCGCGACCACCGGTCTGCTTCTTGTAGGTCTCACGCAGTTCAACGGGTTGCGTGATAGCCTCACGGTATGCTACTTGCGGACGACCTTGGTTGCACTCTACCTTGAACTCACGTTTCAGACGGTCGATGATAATCTCCAAGTGCAACTCACCCATACCCGAGATGACGGTTTGTCCCGTCTGCTCATCGGTCTTCACGGTGAAGGTCGGGTCTTCCTCTGCCAACTTAGCCAAACCTACGCCGAGTTTGTCGAGGTCTGCCTGGCTCTTAGGCTCTACGGAGATACCGATCACAGGATCGGGGAACTCGATGGCTTCCAATACGATAGGATGCTCCTCGTCGCAGAGGGTATCACCCGTGCGGATGTCCTTGAAGCCCACCCCTGCGCCTATATCGCCGGCAGCGATGAAGTCCACGGGGTTCTGGTGGTTGGAGTGCATCTGGAAGATACGCGAGATACGCTCTTTCTTGCCCGAACGGGGGTTATAGACATACGAGCCTGCCTCCAACTTACCGCTATATACGCGGAAGTAGCAGAGACGACCTACATACGGGTCGGTAGCAATCTTGAATGCCAATGCGCAGAGGGGTTCATCATCTTCCGGTTTGCGGGTGATTGCCTCATCGTTGCGCGGGTCGGTACCATTGATAACCTCGGTATCCATCGGGCTGGGCAGGTAAGCGCAGACAGCGTCAAGCATGGTCTGCACACCTTTGTTCTTGAACGAAGAACCGCAGATGACGGGGAAGATGTGCATGCCTACGGTAGCCTTGCGGAGCGCAGCCTGAATCTCCTCAACCGTGATGGTGGAGGGGTCGGAGAAGTATTTCTCCATCAGCACATCGTCGAACTCAGCGATGGTCTCGAGCATCTTGTCGCGCCACTCTTCTGCCTCGGCTTGGAGTTCTGCGGGGATATCATCCACCTCGTACTCGGCACCCATGGTCTCATCGTGCCACAGGATAGCCTTCATCTTCACGAGGTCAACCACGCCCTTGAAGGTCTCTTCTGCGCCGATAGGAATTTGGATGGGGCAAGGAGTTGCACCGAGCACCTCTTTAATTTGGCGCACTACATCGAAGAAGTTGGCACCGGAACGGTCCATCTTGTTCACGTAGCAGATACGAGCCACGTTGTACTTATCAGCCTGACGCCATACGGTCTCGGACTGGGGTTGAACACCACCCACAGCGCAGAGGGTCATCACAGCACCGTCCAAGATACGGAGCGAGCGCTCTACCTCTACGGTGAAGTCCACGTGCCCCGGAGTGTCTATCAAGTTGATTTTGTACTTGTTGCCGTTGTAGTTCCAGAAGGTGGTGGTAGCAGCGGAGGTAATCGTGATACCACGCTCTTGCTCCTGAACCATCCAGTCCATCGTTGCGGCACCATCGTGCACCTCACCAATCTTGTGCGTCAGACCCGTGTAGAACAGGATACGCTCGGAAGTGGTGGTCTTACCGGCATCAATGTGTGCCATAATGCCGATGTTTCTGTTTAATGTCAGATCGTGTTTTGCCATCTTTTTTATTCCTTAAATAATATATACGCGCGCGAACGCATTAGAAACGGAAGTGTGCGAATGCACGGTTAGCCTCAGCCATACGGTGCATATCCTCCTTACGTTTGAAGGCACCACCTTGGTTATTGAATGCGTCCATGATTTCCGCAGCCAGTTTCTCTGCCATGGAATGACCACCGCGCTTGCGAGCGAAGTTAATCATGTTCTTCATAGCGATAGACTCTTTGCGGTCAGCACGAATCTCGGTCGGCACCTGGAAAGTGGCACCACCGATACGCTTCGACTTCACCTCTACCAGCGGGGTGATGTTGTCCAGCGCTTGTTTCCACACCTCCAGCGGAGTCTTGTCTGCAGATTTCATCTTCTGCTCTACCGTATCGAGCGCAGTATAGAACACGCTGTATGCGGTATTTTTCTTACCATCGAGCATCAGGTGGTTCACAAACTTAGCCACCATCACTTCACCGAACACAGGATCCGGCAGGATAACTCGTTTTGTTGGTTTTGCTTTTCTCATTGTTGTTTACTTGTTTTTTGGTTGTCATCGCTTCAGCCTCGCGCTTCAGCCCTTCGCCTCGGCATCTATTGACTTACTCAACCGAATCAACCCATTAATAATCGTCCCAATCTATGGAACATTTAGTTAGTTTTCAAAAGGAAAGAACACTTGTTTTCCGTTTCCGCTCAGGCACTTGAAACTTGAAACTTGTATCCGATTACTTCTTTGCTTTCGGACGCTTAGCGCCGTATTTGCTTCGACGTTGCAGACGGTTTGCTACACCTGCAGTATCCAGCGTACCACGAACGATGTGATAACGAACACCCGGGAGGTCTTTCACACGACCGCCACGCACCATCACGATGCTGTGCTCTTGCAGGTTATGACCCTCGCCCGGGATGTAGGCGTTCACCTCTTTCTGGTTGGTCAAACGTACACGAGCCACCTTACGCATTGCGGAGTTAGGCTTCTTAGGAGTTGTAGTGTACACACGTACACAAACGCCACGACGCTGAGGGCAACTGTCCAATGCAGGGCTTTTGCTCTTGTCGATAAGTTCTGCTCTTCCTTTTCTAACTAATTGTTGAATTGTAGGCATTTTAACTTGTTAGTTTGTTAGTGAATTGTAATTAAATGTTTCCATGCTTCCCGCCGGCTTTGCCATCCCTATTTTTTGCGTGGGCTTCATGCGCCCGTATATATGCGCGCGAGGGACACATCGCCGCGAAAAAGCATGCAAAGGTACGACTTTTTTTTGACATAGCCAAATAATTTGGCAAGAAATTGCAATTTTTCTTTCGGAAACGTCATTTTTTGGCAGAAAAATTCATTTTGCAAAGTAGAGTTTGCAAAATTGGGGTATTATCCGACGTTAAGCCAAGGGATTGGACGGGTGTAGTTATGTCGCCCCGTTGGGGCTTGCGATAGGGCGAATCCTTTTACGTAGGGGCAAGCCCCTACGCTGGTCTATATCGCCCCTTCGGGGCTTGCTCCATCTCAACGGTTCATTGCAAGAGAAAAATAGGAGAGAGAGGGCTACCGGCGGGGGAGAGGAGGCTATTCGGCGGGGGAGAGGAGGCGGGTGAGGAGGGTGTCGGCGAGGGGGAGTTGGGTTGTTTTGAGGGCTTCGATTTGTGCGGGTGAAGCGGGGACGCCGTGCTCGGGACGGGCGAGGGAGCAGTATTGCTCGTAGGCGGCGAGGGCTTGGGTGCGGAGGTCGTCGTCTTGGAGCAGGAGGGCACGCAGACGGGCGGAAACGAAGCCGGAGAGGAGGTTGTAGGTCTTGCCTTTGCCCCGGGCTTTGGTTTTCGCCTTGTTCATCTGCACAGTAAGAGGCTCCGCGGCGTTGTCGAGACGGAGGATGAGATGGACAAAATAGGAGGTTGCGCCGAAGAGGGCACGCGTGGAGTGCTGTTTGTCAGACCACGGAGCGGTGCGCGTGTAGGTGTAAGTGAACGGGCGACCATTGCGATAGCGCACGGCAAAAGCGTGGTCGTTTTTAGAAATGCTTCCCGCCATCGTCTCGACGGGGAAAGAGAAGGTGATTTTACCCATAAAAATACGTGTTTTGGACAATTTATTTATATTCGGTCAAGGTTCGGTGGACCTTCGAGAGCGACAGTCTTATGTTACGGTAATGTTACGGTAATGTTACGGCAATGTTATGGCAATGTTTTGAGGAAATCGGTGGCAAAGGTAATAATAATTTCGGAGATATGCAAACGAAAAATGGACAATTTTCATTTTTACACAAAAATAGTACTTTTACTTCAACAAAAATTTCCAAAAACCGGGCAAATTATGTTCTTCTTTAACGTAAACTCGAAATAAAATAACATATACATCGAAACAACTATGATTCTTTTATTTCAACAAAAATTTCCAAAAATTATTCAAATATTTCTTTTCTTTAACATATAATTTCCGTTAATCCCGACAAGTCGGGATGCAAGCATTCTTCATTAATTCATTACCAAAAACCAAATCCCGACAGGTCGGGACAAGTTTAGCTTTTGACTGCTGAAATAACTCGCTTATATTGAACTCACGTTCTTTAACATGTAATTGACGTGTAATCCCGACAGGTCGGGATGCTAACATTTACCATTAATTCATTACCAACACACTTTTTATTTCAACAAAAAATTCCATAAGTATTGTATATGTGGGAAAAAAGTTGTAACTTTGCGGCGGATTTGTGTGCACTATTGACTATGCAGGTACTGACTCGACACGGCTTATTGGGCTTGGAGAAGCCCGTTGTGATGGCGATACTGAATATCACGCCCGATAGTTTCGTGCCTTCTACGCGGTTGTTGAAGACCCCCTCTAACTCCAAGACCCTCTCTAACTCCCCCTTGAAGGGGGAGAACAAAAAGTCTCCCTTTAGGGGAGATTTAGAGGGTCAAGACGAGGAGCGGGTGCTGGCGCAGGCGGAGCGGGCATTGGCCGAGGGCGCAGCGA
>JBJECJ010000025.1:0-64256 GCA_051870955.1 Paludibacteraceae bacterium
CTTCAGAATAAACATGATTTTCTCTTAATCAACACAGGCTTTTACTGGTGAGCCGTCCTCTTCGAGACCACAAGCCGACAATTACGGCAAAAGGACGGCAACGACACGGAAACGAGACGGAAACGAGACGGAAAAAGCAGCAGAGAATACCGCAACTCGACCGCAACTCGGTAACAAATCAATAACAATAACCTCTAAACTCACAGCACCCAAACTCCCTCCCTTTAAGGGAGGGGCGGGGAGGGTCCTTTAATCCCATGCTCTACTCCCTATTCGAACTCCTCCCCGACTTCCCGGGCTCGCGACTGATGACCTACATATCCTTCCGCGCCATCGTCGCGGCGGTGCTTGCCCTCATCATCAGTATCTATTTCGGCAAGTACTTCATCGCCCTCATGAAGCGCAAGCACATCAGCGAAGTGCAACGCGACGAGAAGACCGACCCCTTCAACGTCGCCAAGAAAGGCGTACCCACTATGGGCGGTATCGTCATCATTATCAGTATCTTACTGCCCGTCCTCCTCATCGGCAACTTGAGCAATATCTACCTCCTGCTCATGCTCATCACCACCCTCATCCTCGGGGCATTGGGCTTTGCCGACGACTATATCAAGACCTTCCGCCGCAACAAAGACGGGCTCAACGGCTGGGTCAAAATCGCAGGACAAGTCTTGCTCGGACTCATTGTCGGACTCACCCTCCGCTACAGCCCCGTAACCACCATGAACGAGCAGGTCTCCACCCGCACGGAGAACAACATCACCATCGTCGAGAAGTCCCCCGCCGTCAAATCCACCCAGACCACCATCCCCTTCGTTAAGCACCACAACTGCAACTACGCCGACCTCTTCTCCTTCCTCGGCAGCGAGAACAAGTACCGCGCCGGCTGGATATTCTTCGTGCTTTTGACCGTCTTCGTGGTCGCTGCAGTGAGCAACGGTGCCAACCTCAACGACGGCATGGACGGCATGTGCGCGGGCAACTCGGCTATCATCGGCGTGGCGCTCATCGCGCTGGCGTACATCAGCGGTAGTTACGTCTGGGCGGACTATTTCGACGTGATGTACATACCGGGCAGCGAAGAGTTAGTCGTCTTCCTCGCCTCCTTCGTCGGCGCACTTGTGGGCTTCCTCTGGTACAACGGTTTCCCCGCGCAAATCTTCATGGGCGACACGGGCAGTCTCACCATCGGCGGTATCATCGGTGTCTGCGCCGTACTGATTCACAAGGAGTTACTGCTCCCCATCCTCTGCGGAGTATTCCTCATGGAGAGCATATCCGTCATCCTGCAAACGCAGGTCTATAAGTTCGCCAAGCGCCGCGGCAAGCACGTCCGCGTATGGAAACGCGCCCCGCTCCACGACCATTTCCGCACCAGCGTGGAGCAAGTGCTGAAGAATGACCCCACCTGCACCATCCGGTTCAAGGGCAGCTCCGAGTTGCACCACGAGACCAAGATAGTCCTCCGCTTTTGGATTACCACCCTCCTCCTCGCCGCCCTCACCATCCTCACCCTCAAGATACGATAATGCTTTCTAACATGAATTGCCGTGAAGAACGTTTAACATATAATTATCATGTAATTATTCATTAATTATTTTGCACAGCGCAACTTAATTGACACAATGAACTCTAACATATAATTATCATGTAATTATTCATTAATTGTTGCATAGTAATTTTCTTCTATATGTCTGATTTAAGTCAATACCAGCAAACTACGTATCATATTATCGGAGCGGCGATGGAAGTGCATGGTATCTTGGGATGGGGATTGGTAGAGCCCATATACCAAGAGGCTTTGGAGAAAGAATTGCAACTAAGAGGTTTACTCTGTGAACGAGAAAAAGAAGTGCCTATACGCTACAAGGATTTTACGCTGGATAAGCGATTTCGCATAGATATGTTGGTGGAAGATGTCGTTGTAGAATTAAAATCCGTTGCACAACTCAAAGCAGAACATCGCGAGCAATTATGCAACTACCTCCGCCTAACTCAAAAGCAAGTAGGTCTATTGATAAACTTCGGCGAGCGCAGCCTGATAGGAGAGCGATGGGCATTTGACAAAGAGAACAATACTTGTTTTCTAATCAACAAAAACATGCAACCCGTCAATCACGACTATGACTACCTCTTCCATCCTACGCACTGGCAATAAACCCGACAAACATGTTCAACAACGAAAAATTAATGAATAATTACACGTTAATTACATGTTAAAACTACCACCATACAACGAAAAAATTAATGAATAATTACACGATAATTATATGTTAAAACTTCCCCCCCCACAAGGAAAAATTAATGAGTAATTACACGTTAATTATATGTTAAAAAGAAAAACGATAATTATATGTTAAAGCGTTTGGTTGTTTTAGGAGCCGGAGAGTCGGGCACGGGTGCCGCGATTCTCGCCAAAGAGAAAGGCTACGAGGTCTTTGTCAGCGACATGGGCGAAATCAAGTTGCCCTACCGCGCTATGCTCGACCAACACGGCATCGCGTGGGAAGACGGCGGGCATACCGCCGAGAAGATTCTCAATGCCGATGAGGTGGTGAAGAGCCCGGGCATCCCCCTGACTGCCCCCCTCATACGACAGTTGCAGGCACAAGGCACGCCCGTCATCTCCGAGATAGAGTTCGCTGCACGCTACACCCATGCCAAGATGATTTGTATCACGGGCTCCAACGGCAAGACCACTACCACCTCGCTCATCTACGACATCCTCCACCGCGCGGGGCTGAATGTCGGGCTGGCAGGCAACATCGGCAACTCCCTCGCCCTGCAAGTGGCGCACGAGGACCACGACTACTACGTCATTGAGTTGTCCTCCTTCCAGTTGGACAACATGTACGACTTCCGTGCGAACATCGCCATCTTGATGAACATCACCCCCGACCACCTCGACCGCTACGACTTTGACTTCCAGAACTACGTGAACGCTAAGTTCCGCATCACGCAGAACCAGACGCAAGATGACGCCTTCATCTATTGGTCGGAAGACCCTGTGCTCGACCGCGAGATAGAAAAGATGCGCCCGGGAGCCACGCTCTATCCGTTCGGCTTCGCCACGCCCGCCGAGTCTGCCGACAAAGTAGGCGGCGTGAATGCCGCGTGGATTGACCACAACAACCTCGTTGTCAATGCCTGCCCCGAGCCGTTGGAGGTGCCCGTGGAGCAACTGAGCCTGCAAGGCAAGCACAACCAACTCAACTCCATGGCAGCCTCGCTCGCCGCACAAATCCTGCATATCAAGAACAGCGTCATCCGCGAGAGCCTGCAGCAGTTCGCCGGCGTGGCGCACCGCTTGCAGTACGTAGCCACCGTGCGCGGAGTGCGCTTCATCAACGACTCCAAGGCAACCAACGTCAACTCCTGCTGGTACGCATTAGAGTCCATGACCACCCCCACCGTCCTCATCCTCGGCGGCAAGGACAAAGGCAACGACTACTCTGAGATAGACCAACTCGTCCGCGAGAAGTGCCACACGCTGGTCTTCATGGGGCTGCACAATGAGAAACTGCGAGAGCATTTCGGCGCCTTTGGATTGAATATCATCGACACCGACAACCTCCACGATGCCGTAGCGGGTGCTTTCCGCGCTGCCCGCGAGGGCGACACCGTCCTGCTCTCGCCCTGCTGCGCTTCCTTCGACCTCTTCCGCTCCTACGAAGACCGAGGCGACCAATTCATGCAAGCCGTCCGCAACCTATGAAACGACTAACGAACCTACATATCGACCGCACGTTCTGGGTATTGTACCTTGTCCTCGTGGCACTGGCTGTCATCACGCTCTTCTCCGCATCCAGCACGCTGGTCTATGCCACCAAAGGCTCGGTGTTAGGACCCATCGGGGGACAGATGTTGTTCATCGCGTTGGGTATCGCCGTTGCATTCGGTATTCAGTTGCTGCCCACCTACGTGGTACGCTTCGGCGGCTATCTCCTGCTCGGCGTGTCTGTCTTGTGCCTCTATTCCTTGCTCATCCCGGGCAACCCGCTGGCGTTCACCGCCAACGGTGCCACGCGCTGGATGCGCATTGGAAGCATCACCTTCCAGCCCTCCGAGTTGGCGAAGTTAGGACTTATCATCGTCGTCTCCGACCTGCTCTCCCGCGCCAAGACCCCCGAGACCAAACGCAAGTATTTCTGGTGGACACTATGTATCACGGGCATCACCGTGCTGCCTATTCTCGTCCATAACCTCTCCACCACCATACTCGTCTGCGGTATCGTGTTCCTGCTGTGGGTGCTTGCGAACATTCCTTGGAAATACACCCTCAGCACGGTGGGCATAGCCATCATCGCACTCGTGGCAGGCTATACCTTGGTGGAGTTCGCCTACGTGCGCCAAGACAGAACGCCCAAACTATTCGACCGCTCCGTAACGTGGGTGAAGCGTATAGACAAGAAACTCTTTCCCGACGAGGCAGACACCAAGACCACCAAATATACGGTTACGGACGAGAACCGTCAGGAGGTGTATGCCAACGTAGCCATCGCCCGCGGGGGAGCGTCGCCCATCGGCGTGCTACCCGGCAACAGCAAAGAGCGCGACTACCTGCCGCTCGCTTTCATGGACTATATCTTTGCCATCTTTGTAGAAGAATGGGGAATCATAGGTGCCATCGGGCTTATCATCCTTTATCTGTGGATACTCTTCCGCGCTTGCTATGTCAGCACGCGCTTTGGCGACACCGCCTCTATGCTCATGGTCATGGGGTTGGCACTGATGATTACCACGCAGGCGCTCATGTCCATGCTCGTGGCGGTCGGTATCATGCCCGTAACGGGACAGCCACTGCCGATGATTAGCAAGGGCGGCACCAGCGTCCTGATTACCAGCGTCTATTTCGGTATCATGATGTGCGTCAGCCGCGAGCAGAGCATTCTCCGCGAACGCCAAGACAGCACCACCCGCGCCAGCGAAGAAGACGTGCCGGAAATCATTGGGTAAGCCCTTTCGTGCTGTAAGAAACTTCGTGTAAGAAAGCCTCTTCGAGGCTGTAAAAACTACGTGAAAGAAAGCCCCTACGGGGCTGTAAAAAAGTAAATGTACTGAAGCCCTACGGGCTGTACACGAAGCGAAGCGCAGTTTATCACACGAAGTTAATTACACGGAGCGAAGCGGAGTTTATTACACGAAGTTACCAACACGAAGTTATATGAAGTATCTCATTTCAGGCGGAGGAACAGGTGGACATATCTTCCCCGCAGTAAGTATCGCCAACGCCTTGCGCGAACTTGACCCGCAGGCGGACATCCTCTTTGTCGGCGCCTTAGGACGCATGGAGATGGAGCGCGTGCCGCAAGCAGGCTATAAGATTATCGGCTTGCCCGTGCGCGGCTTCAACCGCAAGCAGCCGTGGAAGAATATCTCCGTTGTGTGGGACTTGCTCCGCTCTATGGTGCAGGCGCGGCGTATTGTCCGTGAGTTCCGCCCCGATGTAGGAATCGGTGTGGGCGGATATGCCAGCGGCGCGGCAATGAAAGTGGCGGCGAAGATGGGCGTACCTATCCTGCTGCAAGAGCAGAACGGCTTTGCCGGCGTTACCAACAAACTGCTCAAAGACGATGCCCACAAGATTTGTGTGGCATACGAGGGGATGGAACGCTTCTTCCCTGCGGAGAAGATACTGCTCACGGGCAACCCCGTGCGTCAGGACTTAGTCCGCGGCAGCAAAGAGCAAGCCATCGCCTACCTGCAAAAGGAGTACGGCGTTTCTTTCTCGCTCGAGCGCCCCACCCTGCTCATCATCGGCGGCAGCCTCGGTGCACGCACTATCAACCAAGCCCTGCTCGGCGGCGTACAACAACTGCTCGCCCAAGGCATCCAAGTCATCTGGCAAACGGGCAAGACCTACTACGAACAAATAATATCCCAATTACAGAATATCCATTCACGGAGCGAAGCGGAGTTACCAACACAAAGTTCCCAACACGGAGCGGAGCGTAGTTCCCAACACGAAGTGATTAACACGGAGCAAAGCGTAGTTGTAACGCCCTTCCTAAGCAACATGCCCGACCTGTATGCGCTGGCGGATTTGGTTATCTCCCGCGCGGGGGCAAGCAGTATCAGCGAGTTGTGCCTGTTGGGTAAGCCCGCTATCCTCGTGCCGTCGCCCAATGTGGCGGAAGACCATCAGACGCATAACGCCATGGCATTGGTCAACAAAGACGCAGCCGTGCTGGTGAAAGACGCAGACGCGCAGCAGCAACTCATCCCCACCGCCCTCGCACTCCTGCAAGACCCCGACCGCCTCAGCGCACTCCGCGAGCACATCCTCACCCTCGCCCAACCCGACTCCGCCCGCCGCATCGCTGAAGAAGTGATTCGATTAGGGAGAAGAGAGGTGTAGGTTAGGCGGGGATGCCTTGAGGGTTGATTTGCGAAATTTGGACAATTCTATTCAGACCTTATTCCGATGCGGAATAGGGTCTTTTTTGTCGGGGTATTCTCTCTGAGGAGGTTCTTGGAAGGTTCGAGGAAGGGGCTGGGAGGGGTCGAGAAAGAGTCTGGGAAGGGTCGGGGAAGGGTCGGGGAAGGTTCGGAATTGGTTCAAAAATGGCTCGAAAATGGCTCGAAAACGTCTCGAAACGGACTCGCTTATGTTACGGTAATGTTACGGTAATGTTACGGCAATGTTCCGATAATGATATGTTACAGATTCGGGGAGATTTCGGGACTGGTTCGGAGAGGTTTCGGGGAGGAACTGGGGAGGAATCGGAGAGGAATCGGGAAGGATTTAGGATGGGCTTGGAGCGCGTTGTGTTTCGTCAGGGGGGAAGAAGAATCAGGAGAGGGCTGTATGCGAAATTTGGAACATTTGCAAGCGGAGCGGAGGAAGAGGGGAGGGGTATGTACGCGACGGAGCGGAGGAAGGCTTTTTTCGGAGAATTAGGAGAAAGGCTTGCATATGTCAAAAAAAAGTGGTAACTTTGCGGGCGGAATGTTATGAAAGAAAAGGTACTCTACATATTATTGGTATTAGTCGTCCTTTTCTCCGGTTGCAAGACGACGAAGTTTGTGCCGGAAGGTTCGTTGTTGCTCGACAAAGCGCGTGTGCGCGTGGTGAGCACGACGAGTGAAATGCAAGACAGCAAAGACAGCACTCGGACGAAGACGAGACGCGCCGTCGGCAGGAGAGAGAAAGGGCACAGCATATCGAAGGGGGAGGCGAATGCGCTGGCGGGGGAGTTGAAGTCATACCTCCGACAAAAGCAGAACACGGAGATATTCGGGTTCTGGAAACTGCAACTGCATGTGTACAACACGGCGCCTGCGGACACGACGAGCAAAGCCAACAAGTTCTTCGCCCGCAATGCGCACAAAGTGGGGGAGGCACCCGTGATATACGACAAGGAGTTGACCGCCGTCTCGATGCAGCAGTTGGCGCAAGCGATGCAGAACAAGGGGTACTTCCGCGTGGAGGTGGATACGGTGCAGAAAGTGAAAGACCGGAAGATGGACTTGACCTACGTGGTGGTCGCCAATGCGCCTTACACGGTGCGGAAATACACGGTGGACATCGACCGCCCCGAGGTGCGCGAGATAGCGATGCAGAAACAGCGGAAAGTGGACAAGGGTATGCAGTTCGACGCGGCGCTGATGGACGAGGAGCGGCAGCGTATCACGAGCCGCATGCACAACAAGGGGTATTTCTACTTCGACAAGTCGATGCTGGTCTATACGGCGGACAGTTCGTATCGGGACAACACGGTGGAGGTGGAGATGGCGCTGGCGGACTACGTGAAGGCGATGCCGGACAGCGTGCAGGAGCGAATCTACACGCCGTTGAGGATAAGGCGGGTGTTCTTCCACAGCGATGGCGATAACTTCATCCGCGAGAGCGTGTTGCGGCGCAACTGCCGACTGAAAGAGGGGGAATTGTATGCCGAATGGCGGGTGGAGCGCACCTACACACTGCTGAATAACCTTGGCGCGGTGAAGTACGTGGATATATCCTTCGACCCCATAGGTCGGGATGAGTTGGACTGCCACATCACGGTGTCGAAGAGCAAGGTGCACAGCGTGTCGGCGGAGTTGGAAGGGACGTACTCGGCAGGCGACTGGGGCATAGGCGCGGGCGTGGGGTATCAGAACAAGAACATCTTCCGCGGTTCGGAGTTGCTGTCGCTCGCCGCGCGTGCGAGTTACGAATGGCGTCAGAACGGCGGGCGCGCGATAGAGGCGAAAGCGGAGGCGGGGCTTGCGTTCCCGTCGCAGGTGAAGATAAACCTCGCCTACAACTACCAGCAGCGCCCCGAGGAGTACACGCGGACGATAGCCAACGCGGGACTCTACTACACTATTCCGCGCAAGCCGGAAAGCCGATGGACGCACCGATTCAACCTGATAGATATCAGTTATATCTACCTGCCGTGGATGTCGGAGCAGTTCAAGACCGACTTCATCGACCGCGCGTCGGTGCTGAAAGCAAGTTACGAAGACCACTTCATCCTCGACTGGAGTTACTCGGGGCAGTTCACCAACCAGCGGAAGAACAGCAATAGGTCGTACATCAAGTTCAACTACTCGGTGGAGACGGCGGGCAACTTCCTCTACGGCATGGCGCGGCTGTTCCCCTTCAAGCAGAACGACGACGGGGCTTACACGCTGTGGAATGTGCCGTTTGCGCAGTATGCGAAGGGGGATGTGAACTTCGTGTTCCACCACGTGATGGCGCCGCAGCACCAGTTGGTGTACCATGTGGGCTTGGGTGTGGCGGTGCCTTACCTGAACGCAAGCACTATCCCCTTCGAGAAACGGTATTTCTCCGGCGGTGCGAACAGCGTGCGGGGTTGGCAGGCGCGGACGCTGGGTCCGGGCGGGTTCCACAGGCAAGGAAACTCGATGGTGTATGACCTGCAAGCGGGCGATATACGGCTCGACCTGAACATCGAGTATCGCTGGCGGGTGTGGAACTTCATCGAGTTGGCGGCGTTCCTCGACGCGGGGAATATCTGGACGATACGCGACTACGAGCAGCAGCCCTACGGCGTGTTTCGGTGGGACGAGTTCTACAAGCAGATAGCCATGTCGTGGGGTTTCGGTCTGCGACTGGATTTCAGTATCTTGGTGCTGCGGTTGGACTTCGGCGTGAAGTTGCACGACCCGACGCGGATGTACGGCGAGTACGCGGGCACGGAGTGGCGCACGGCGAGCCACCACCTCAACTGGAAAGACGACTGCACGGTGCATTTCGCGATTGGGTATCCGTTCTAAGGGACCGCTCGCTACGCTCGCTGAAAGAGCAAAGACCGTTCGCTACGCTCACTGAAAGATAAAAGACTGAATAGTGCCGACTCAGAAAACTCATAGACGAATGTAATAAGTCCTTCATCCTTAATCCTTTATCCTTAATCCAACAATGTCTGTTTCGAAAGCAAATATCAAGTTAGTGCGCAGTTTGCAGCAGAAGAAGTTCCGCGACGAGCGGGGCTTGTTTGTGGCGGAAGGGCGCAAATGCGTGGAGGAGTTGTCGAAAGCCTTCGAGCGGGTGATGCTGTTTGTGGAAGGGGAAAACGCGACGGCGCAGGAGATAGCGCAGATGTCGTCGCTGCGCACGCCGCAGGGAGTGATTGGGGTGTTTCGGAAGAGAGAGACCCTCCCCAGCCCTCCCTTAAAGGGAGGGAGAGAGATTATTGTGGCGCTGGACGGCGTGCAAGACCCGGGGAACTTGGGGACTATCATCCGCACCTGCGACTGGTTTGGCGTGCGTCACTTGGTCTGCTCGCTCGACACCGCTGACTGCTACAATCCTAAGGTGGTGCAAGCGACGATGGGGGCACTCGCCCGAGTGCAGGTGGAGTATGTGGATTTACCGAAATGGTTAGAGGGGATTCAATCTCTCCATACAGAATCTACCGCGGGCGAGACGCCCGCGTCCCCAGTAGGCACAGTGTGCAACGCTTTACCAATGCTCCGACAAGGCGGCATTCACCCGGACAATCAACCTAAGCAGGCGAGGACGCCTGCGCACCCGGACGCTCAACGCTCAACCCCCATCTACGGCACGTTACTCAACGGCAGGAACCTCTACGAAGAGGGGGCGATAGCCGAGCGGCAGCGGGGGGTGATTATCATGGGCAACGAGGGCAACGGCATATCGGAGGCGGTGAGGCGGCACATCACCCACCCGCTGCTCATTCCACCCTACCCCGCCGACGCGGAGACCTCCGAGAGCCTGAATGTGGCCATTGCCACTGCCATCACGCTGGCGGAGTTCAGGAGGGGAATTTGAAAATTGAGACATATGTTTCATTGTTTAATTTGTATCTCTTCTCCCCGCCCCCTTACCCCCTCCCCTAAGGGGCGGGGGAGTTAAATAAGAATACCCTCATTCGTAGGGTTTCACCCCACGCTAATTTATGTCGCCCCGTTGGGGCTTGCTCATAATTCATAATTATCCATGTTGCTCTCTTACTACATACCGAATGTGCTGGAAGCCGGCTGCGATGAGGCGGGCAGGGGACCGCTGGCGGGCAGCGTGTTCGCCGCGGCGGTGGTGTGGGACAGCGAGCGGGTGAAACGGTTGCCGGTGCTGGAACGGCTGAACGACTCCAAGCAGATGACGGCACGCGAGCGATATGCCCTCCGAGAGGTGATAGAGCGGGAGGCGACGGCATGGGCTGTGGCGGAGGTAACGCCGCAAGAGATAGACGAGATAAACATCCTGAATGCCGCGCTGCTGGCTATGCGGCGGGCGTTGGCGCAGTTGCAGCCGCAGCCCGAGCATATCATCGTGGACGGCAATAAATGGAAGCCGTATATCCCCGAAGGGGGCTTGATGGAGATACCCGCGCAGACGATAGTGAAAGGCGATGGCAAGTACCTGTCGATAGCCGCGGCAAGCGTGCTGGCAAAGACCTACCGAGATGATTACATGCTGCGTCTGCACGAGGAATACCCACAGTATCACTGGGATACGAATATGGGTTACCCCACCCGCGAACACTACGCCGCCATCGCACAATACGGCATCACGCCGTATCATAGGAAGAGTTTCAAACTAATTAAGAATTAAGAATTTAGAATTAAGAGGGCGTTGATAATTAAGAATTTAGAATTAAGAATTAATGAGGGCGTTGAGGGAGCACATTCCGTCTTTGTAATTGTCAAATAGTCAAATAGTAAATTGTCAAATAGTAAATTGTCAAATTGTCAAATAAAGTTATGATTAAGATTAAACAAACAGAGGGACAACCTCGCCGTAAACACGGTTGCCTGTGGACAGCCATCGTATGCGTACTTTTGTACGTGGGTATGTGCGGGCTGATGGGCTATTTCATGGGAGATATGTTCTCCACACCTACCACGAAGTTGGAAGCCAACGGAATCTACCAACTGCAGTTGAAAGGCGTGCTGGTGGAGCAAGGTCAGGAGGAGAACCCCTTTGCCTCGCTCTTGGGGGAAGTGCCGGGCTACAGCGCTCCGGAAGCCAATGTGGGATTAGACGACATCCTGAGCAATATCCGCCTCGCGAAGAACGATGACCGGATCTTGGGCATCTACCTCGATGGCGGCAGCCTGTCGATGGGTCCCGCGAGCGCCAAAGCGATACGCGACGCGCTGCTTGACTTCAAGACCTCGGGCAAGTGGATTATCGCCTACGCGAGCAACTACGGGCAGATGAACTACTACCTTGCCTCGGTGGCTGACAAGATTTGCCTTAACCCCACGGGTGCGATTGCATGGAACGGTCTCACCGCGCAGAAGATATACTACACGCGCCTGTTCGAGAAACTCGGCGTGGAGATGCAGATACTGAAAGTGGGCACCTTCAAGTCGGCAGTAGAGCCCTATTTCCGCACCTCGATGTCGGACGCCGACCGCTTGCAGACAATGCAGTATCTCGGCGGCATCTGGGAGGAGATGGTTGGCGCGGTGGCGCTGAGCCGTAACCTCACCGACCGACAACTGAACGCCTACGCCGACCGCTACATGGCGTTGCAGCCAGCGGAGGACTACCTCGCCTGCGGCTTGGCAGACACGCTCATCTATCGCCAGTCGGTGGACTCCATCCTGCGCCTCTATGCCGGCACCAAAGACTACACCCTCTACACCACCACGGAGTTGGCGCGCGTGGAGCGGACGAAGTCGAAAGCCAAGGACAAGGTGGCGGTGGTGTATCTGGAAGGCGAAATCCACAGCGAGTCGGGCGACGGCATTGTGGATAAGCAGGTGCTCAAGCAACTGAAGAAGATACAGAAGAACGACGATGTGAAAGCCGTGGTGCTGCGCGTGAACAGCCCGGGCGGCAGCGCGGACGCCAGCGAGCAGATTTGGCATGGCGTGCAACTGCTGAAAGAGAAAGGGCTGCCCGTGGTTGTCTCGATGGGCGACTATGCGGCGTCGGGCGGCTACTACATCTCCTGCAATGCTGATTATATCTACGCCGAGCCCACCACGCTCACGGGTTCTATCGGTATCTTCGGCGTGGTGCCCAACTGGGGTAAACTGCGCGAGAAGGTGGGGCTGGACATCGACGGCGTCAGCACCAATGCCCACTCCGACTTGGAGGTGAACATGGTCTATAAGGGCATGAACCCCGAGGAGCAGGCGATGATGCAACGGATGATTGAGCGCGGCTACGACCTCTTCACCCGTCGCTGCGCCGAGGGCAGACACACCACACAAGATTCCATCAAAATGATTGGCGAAGGGCGCGTGTGGTTAGGCAAAGACGCGATAGGTATCGGCTTGGTGGACTGCTTGGGCAACATAGACGACGCTATCGCCAAAGCCGCTGAACTGGCGGGCGTAGAGCAATACAAGACCGTCTATTATCCCGAGAAGAAAGACCCGATGGAGGAACTGCTGAAGATGCTGGACGGCAGTTCGCCCGAGGAGCGACTGCTGCGCGAGGCGCGTGCGTTCGCCAAAGAGCCGCGGCAGATGATGCAGATGGAGAGAGTAATCATTCAATAATGCGATATATTGCCATGCGAACACTTCTTGCCCCTATCAGTTGGCTATACGGCTTGGTGTTGGCGATACGCCACACGCTGTACGACAACCGTCTGTTGCCCTCCCACGAGGCGGACATCCCCACTATCTGCGTGGGCAACCTCGCCGTGGGCGGCACGGGCAAGACCCCGCATGTGGAGTACCTGATACGCCTGCTCTCGCCACGCTACAAGGTGGCGGTGCTCTCGCGCGGCTACAAGCGCAAGACGCGCGGGTTCGTCTTGGCAGACGAGCATGCCTCCGCAAGCACCATCGGCGATGAGGCGATGCAGATACACAGCAAGTTCCCGCACGTGGCGGTAGCGGTATGCGAAGACCGAGTGCGGGGTGTGCGCATGCTCAAGAAGCAGGTGGAGGGTTTGCAGGTGGTGATACTGGACGACGCTTTCCAGCACCGCGCCATACGTTGCGGCTACTACATCCTGCTCACCCCCTACAACCAACTCTATATCGACGACCACCTGCTGCCGTGGGGACGGCTGCGCGACCTCAAAGCGCGCGCGCTGAAAGCCAACAGCATCATCGTAACCCAATGCCCGCCCGACGCGCAACCGATTGACTTCCGCGTGATTGACAACCGCCTGCACCTGCCCACCTACCAACATCTCTTTTTCTCGCAGGTGAAGTATGCCGACACGCAAGCCGTCGTCGGCAAGCGGGTGCTGGTGCTGACGGGTATCGCGCAGCCGGAGTACCTGATGGAGTATGTCCGCAGGCAGCACCCCAATGTCTGCCTGATGGCGTTCCCCGACCACCATCGCTTCAGCCGAAAAGATGTGGAGCGTATCCTCTACAAAGCGCAATGCTATGATACTATTCTCACCACCGAGAAAGACTATCAGCGGCTCGCGGAGACACCCGTCCCCGAACAGTTGGGCGAGCGACTGCACACCCTGCCGATAGAGGTGCAACTCCGCGGAGACAAAAACAAAGACTTCGACCAAGAGATACTGAACTACGTGAAACAAAACTTGTAATGAATCAACATAAGAACATATAATTATTCATATAATTATTCATATAATTTTGCATAGAATAATTAATGGTTAATTACATGGCAATTATATGTTCGCGATTACCTGCCGCAAAGGCTCTATTCCTATGAATTTCCTGCGATTGATACGCCGATTTGTGCCGCCCTACAAGGGACAGATGGCACTTAACATCCTCTTCAACTTATTATCCACCGTACTATCCCTGTTTTCTTTCGCCGCCATCATCCCCGTGCTGCAACTGCTGTTCGGGTTGAGCGAGGCGGGCGCCGTCTATACAGACCTTGCAACGGTGAGCGGGCTGAACGCCACCATGGACGCCCTCAAAGGCAACCTCTATTTCTATATGGAGCAACTGACGCTGACCCACGGCGGCGGTACGGTGCTGGCGATGTTGGGCGTGTTCCTCGTACTGATGACGGGACTCAAGTGCTTCACCGCATGGATGGCAAACTACTTCATGGTGCCCATCCGTACGGGCGTGTTGCGCGACCTGAGGCAGATGCTCTACGACAAAATCGTGAGCCTGCCCATCGGCTACTTCACCGAGGAGCGAAAGGGCGATGTGATGTCGCGCATGACCAACGACGTGAACGAAGTGGAGGCAAGTATCATGGCGGCGCTGGACGTGCTCTTCAAAGACCCCATCATGCTCACTATCTATATCGTTACGCTGTTCTGTATCTCATGGCAACTGACGCTGTTCGTCATCATACTGCTGCCTGTGGCGGGTCTGCTCATCGGGCGCGTGGGGCGGTCGCTCAAACGTGCCTCGCAGCACGGTCAGGAGCAGAACGCGGAGATACTGACGCAGATAGAGGAGACGCTGGGCGGGCTGCGCGTGGTGAAAGCCTTCAACGCGGAAGACAAACTGCGGACGCGCTTTGCTAACCTCATCAACGACACCCGCCGCACCTTCAACCGTATCAACCGCCGCTACTACCTCGCCCACCCCGTCTCGGAGTTCATGGGCACGGCACTGATAGCCGTCATCCTCTGGTTCGGCGGCGTGCTCATCCTCAGCGACCACAGCACCATCGACGCTGCCACCTTCATCTACTACCTCGTCATCTTCTACTCTATCATCAACCCCGCCAAAGACCTGAGCAAGGCGGGCTACGGCGTGCGCAAAGGCATGGCGTCGCTGGAGCGTATCGATAAAATCCTCAACACGCCCTCGAACATCCAAGAGCCGCAGCAGCCGAAGGCGTTGCAGTCCTTCCGCGAGAGCATTGTCTATAAGGACGTGTGCTTCGCCTATCGGCAGGACATCCCCGTGCTGCAAGATATCAACCTCACCATCAGCAAGGGGCAGATGGTGGCGCTGGTGGGGCAGTCGGGTTCCGGCAAGACCACGCTCGCCGACCTGCTGCCGCGCTTCTACGACCCCGCGGCGGGTAGTATCACCATCGACGGGACAGACATCCGCGAGGTACGTTCCCGCGACCTGCGCGCACTAATGGGCAATGTGAACCAAGAGGCAATCCTCTTCAACGACACCTTCTTCAACAACATCACTTTCGGCGTGGACCTGTCGCAGCCTGCCCCCGACGGCAAGACATGGCAGGAGGCGGTGGAAGACGCAGCGCGTATCGCCAATGCGCATGAGTTCATCATGGCGACCCCCGATGGCTACCAAACCAATATCGGCGACCGCGGCTCCCGCCTCTCCGGCGGGCAACGACAACGTATCTCCATCGCCCGCGCCATCCTGAAGAACCCGCCTATCCTGATACTCGACGAGGCAACCTCCGCCCTCGACACCGAGAGCGAGAAGCAGGTGCAAGAGGCGCTGGAGCACCTGATGAAAGAGCGCACCACGCTGGTGGTAGCCCACCGACTGAGCACCATCCGCAACGCCGACCTCATCTGCGTCATGCACGAAGGCAGAATCGTAGAGACAGGCAAGCACGAAGAGTTAATAAAAAGAGACGGCTACTATCGCCGTCTCGTAGAGATGCAAGCCTCAAAGTGAGGTTTCAAGTTTCAAGTTTCAGGTTTCAAGTTAGATTCATCTAATATCCACCACTTGGTACTTGAAACTTGAAGCTAAATTCTCCTTATTTATTCTACTACCACAAGGTAGTAGTTCTTCTTCCCTTTCTGGAACAGCAGATACTTGCCGTTGAGCAGCGCCGCCGCCGTGATGGGCGTCTGCGGGTCGGTCAGTTTCTCTTTGTTCATCGAGAAACCGTTCGCCTGAATCATCTTGCGTGCCTCGCCTTTGCTGGGGAAGATATGCGTCTTCTCCGCCAGCAGGTCCAGCGGCGGAATGCCCGCTTCCAGTTCCGCGCGGCTCACCGTGTACTGCTCCACACCCTCGAACACTTGCAGGAACGTCTCCTCGTCTAAGCGCGCCAGCGCCTCGTGCGTCGCGTTGCCGAAGAGAATGTTGCTTGCCTCCACCGCGGCGTTGTAGTCCGCCTCCGAGTGCACCATGATGGTAACCTCCTTCGCAAGGCGTTTCTGCAAGGTGCGCAGGTGCGGCGCTTGCTCGTGCTCCGCGATGAGCGCGTCTATCTCCTCCCGCTCTAACGAGGTGAATATCTTGATGTAGCGTTTCGCGTCATCGTCGCCCACGTTGAGCCAGAACTGGTAGAACTTATACGGCGAGGTGTATTTGCGGTCGAGCCATATATTGCCGCTCTCGGTCTTCCCGAACTTCCCCCCGTCGGCTTTGGTGATGAGCGGGCACGTCAGCGCAAACGCATCGCCGCCGCCCATCTTCTTGATGAGTTCCGTACCCGTCGTGATGTTGCCCCACTGGTCTGAGCCGCCCATCTGCAACTTGCAGTTCTTGTGCTTGTTCAGATACACGTAGTCGTACCCTTGCAGCAACTGATAGGTGAACTCCGTAAACGACATACCCTGCGAGAACTCGCCGTTGAAGCGTTTCTTCACCGAGTCCTTCGCCATCATGTAGTTCACCGTGATGAGTTTGCCCACGTTGCGGGCGAAATCGAGGAAGGTGTAGTCCTTCATCCAGTCGTAGTTGTTCACCAGTTCCGCCGCGTTGGGCGCATCGGAATGGAAGTCAAGGAAACGCTCCAACTGGCGTTGGATACACTCTTGGTTGTGGCGCAGCGTGGGCTCGTCCAGCAGGTTTCGCTCTGCCGACTTGCCGCTCGGGTCGCCAATCATACCCGTCGCACCGCCGATGAGCGCGATAGGCTTGTGCCCGCACCGTTGCAGGTGCCGCAACATCATGATACCGCACAGGTGCCCGATATGCAGACTGTCCGCCGTCGGGTCTATGCCCACATACGCGGCGGTTACTTCCTTCATCAACTGCTCTTCCGTGCCCGGCATGATGTCTTGGAGCATGCCGCGCCAACGCAATTCTTCAACAAAGTTCTTCATCGATTCGTAAAATAAAGATTCTGTATTGTGTTTATTCCGATAAGTCCGTAATCGCCTGCAAAGGTACTGCTTTTTTTTCAAATACGCAAGTCTCTCCCCATATTTGTGAGGCAAAAAATACCGCTACTCCCTCGCAGGTCTATCGTAACATTATCGCGGGTCCATCGCGGGTCCATCGCGGGTCGGTCGCGGGTCTATCGCGGGTCTATCGCCGCCGCGATATATCGCCTGCGGCGCTTCCCCCCCGTCCTCTAAGGGAAGACGGAGTGGGGCTACAAACAAACAGCAGAGACTGCCGAAACGCAATCTCTGCTGCAACACAATGTGCTAAAATCCAAAACTTACAGTCCCAGCGACTTCTTCAACGCGGGGATGCGTGCCTCAGCGGCAGCGGTAGCCGCCTTATAGTCCGCCGTCGTCGGCATCTGAGCAGGAATCTCGAAGTAGAACTTAATCTTCGGCTCGGTGCCCGACGGGCGTACGCTCACCTTCAAGCCGCCTTCAGTAAAGAACTGCAGCACGTTGCTCGTTGCGTTGAGTGCCATCGTCAGCGGGCTCTCTTTCCATGCGCCGTTCACCAAGTCCTTGCGGGTCAGGGTCTTGTAGTCCTTCACGCACACTACCTTCTCGCCGTCCAACTCTGCGGGCGGGTTCTGACGGAAGTCAGCCATCATCTGCTGAATCTCCTCGGCACCGGCCTTGCCCGGGCGAACCACGTTGACGGTCGTCTCGCGCTGGAAGCCGAACTCCTTATATATATTAAGGAGATACTCGTACAGCGTCAGACCTTGGTCTTTCGCTGCGGCAGCAATCTCGCAAATGAGGCAGATAGCCGACGGCGCACATTTGTCGCGCACCTTGTCGTAGCCCAGCCAGCCGAAACTCTCCTCGCCGCCGCCGATGTACTTGTGCGTGCCTTCCCACATACGGATACGGTTGGCAATCCACTTGAAGCCCGTGTACTCGTCGGTCAACGTAACGCCCTCTTTGTCAGCAATCTTGCGCAACATCTCGCTCGTTACGATGGTCTTCACGAGGTAGTTCTCGGGACGCATCTTACCCAAACGCTTCATCGCCTTGATGTTGTAGTAAGCGAACATCATGCAGGTCTGGTTTCCGTTGATAATCGTCCACTCGCCCTTGTCGTCGCGGCAAACCACTGCCAGACGGTCCGCATCGGGGTCGCTGGCAATCACGAGGTCGGCGTTGAGTTTCGTGCCGAGGTTCATGCCCATCGTCATCGCCTCTGCGTTCTCGGGATTCGGGCTCACCACCGTCGGGAAGTTGCCGTCAATCACCATCTGCTCGGGCACCACGTGGATGTTCTGGAAGCCCCAAGAGCGCAGGCACAACGGCACAATCTGACGACCTGCACCGTGCAGCGGGGTATAGACGATGTTCAGGTCTTTCTGACGCAGAATCACGTCTTGGTCCACCATACAGGTCTTCACTGCCTCCATGTAGTCGAAGTCCAACTCGCCGCCGATGATCTCAATCAGGTCTTTGTTGCCTTCCCACTTCACGTCTTCCATCTTCACCTTGTTCACCTCATCGATGATACCTTGGTCATGCGGTTGCAGCACCTGCGAACCGTCCTCCCAGTACGCCTTGTAGCCGTTGTACTCGCGCGGGTTGTGGCTCGCCGTTACGTTCACACCGCCTTGGCAGTGCAGATGGCGAATGGCAAAACTGATTTCCGGCGTAGGACGCAGACTCTCAAACAGATACACCTTGATTCCGTTCGCGGAGAACACGTCGGCTACGGTCTCTGCGAAGAGGCGACCGTTGTTGCGGCAGTCGTGCCCTACCACTACGGCTACTTGCCCGTTCTGCACGTTCTTGAAGCCGTCCTCTGCCTGCACCTTCAGCAGGTAGTTCGCATAGCCCTGCGTAGCCTGCGCCACGATGTACTTGTTCATTCGGTTCGTACCCGGACCCATGATACCGCGCAGACCGCCCGTACCGAACTCCAACGTGCGGTAGAAACTGTCCACGAGTTCTGTCTTGTCCTCGGCTTCCATCATAGCCTTCACTTGTGCCTTGGTCTCGGCATCAAAATTACCGTCCAGCCAACCTTGGGCAACGGTCATCACTTGTTGTAACTCTTCCTGTGTCATAGCATTAAATTATTTTACGATTAGACAATTTGCGAATTTTGAGTGCTCAGAGTTTTCGGAGTAATCGGAGTTTTCTGAGTGCTCGGATTGTTCCGACTGCTCAGAGCATACGCCCTCTTTATTCTTAATTAAAGATTATCTCCTGCCCTTGGCAGAAGCGGTGCTTTATCTGTCGGTCGTCCCCCAAATAGACAAACCGCTCCAGCCGCTGTTTCAGGTCGTAGGGTGTTGCCTCTGTCGGCAGGGCACTGAGTGCGGTATTGTCTATCACCAGCGCGTCAAACGCATAGCCTTTCTCGAACGAGCCCACTTTCCCGAAGAAACTGCCGCCGCCTTTCGTGGCGAGGTAGAAGACCTCCGAGAGTTTGAGGAAGGGCTCCTTGCCCTGCGTCTGCGCATAGCGCAACTTGCTCATCTCCACCGCGTATTGCATCACGCGGAACAGCGACAGATGGTGCCCGCCCGAGATGTCCGTACCCAAGGCAACGGGTACGCCCTCTTGCAGGAAGCGGCGCACGGGCGCAATGCCCGAACCGAGGTTGCAGTTGGAGGTTGGGCAGTGCACGGCATACACTTGGTTTTCCCGCATCAAGCGCAACTCCTCGCCCTCCGTGTAGCAACAATGCGCCATCAGCGTAGGTGTCTGCCCGAACAAACCATAGCGGCGGTACGCATCGCCATAGCAGGTCGCCTGCGGCTCCAACTCGCGTACCCACGCTATCTCCGACCTGTTCTCGCTCAGGTGCGACTGCACAGGCAGGTGATGTCGTGCCGCGAAGTCGCCCAATGCCTGCAACATCATAGGCGTGCAAGCAGGGATGAACCGCGGCGTAACAATGGGCTTCACCCGCTCGTAGCCCGCCACGTGGGCTGCCAATCGCTCCATATCTCGGATAGCCGACTCGGGGCTGTTCGCCAGCGCCTTCGGGCAGTTCCTGTCCATGCCCACCAGCCCGATATACGCGCCCATCCCCGCCTCGGCAAACAAGTCCGCCAGCAGGCAGGTCGCGTCCGCGTGGGTAGTGGCAAAGACGGCAGCCCGCATCGTGCCGTGCAACCATAGGTCGTGCACAAACCGCCGATACATCGCGTCGGCATAGGCAAGGTCGGCATACCGTTCCTCCTCGGGGAAAGTGTAGGTGTTGAGCCACGGCAGCAACTCCATATCCATCGCAATCCCCATGTTGCGATACTGCGGCGCATGCACGTGCAGGTCGTTCATCGCAGGGATAAGCAACGCCTCCCCGAAGTCCCGCACCTCCGCCCCCGCATACGCTTCGGGCAAGGTCTCAAATACCCCCTCTATCGTCCCATCTTCTGCCACGACGACATATCCCCGCTCCAAGACGCAAAACGCCTCGGGAGTAGGAGTAAACAATATGTTTCCGCGATATATCATTGTGGATAAAGGATGAAGGATAAAGGATAAAAGACTTAATAGTTTAGTATTGTCAGTTGTTAATCAGTCTGTCAGCGTCACTGGTCTTTCAGCAGGCAGGGACGCCTGCGTACCCGGACTGTGGTCTTTCAGCGCGCCCCCGACTTGTCGGGATAAGAAGCGCGGTCTTTTGTCTTGAAGAACGGCATCAGGACAAAGTAATTGACTATTCCCGCGAGGACGATGGCGGCTATGCCTGCCCACTCCTCGGGCATGGTGCAGAGTATCAACAGGTGGAGGAACGCAATCTGCACCACATAGTTCACCGCGCGTCCGACCAAGAATCCGCCTGCGTTCTTCAGGCAGGGCTTGGAGCGGAAGGTGTAGAAACTCGTGAGCAGGTAGTTGCTCACCATCTCCACACAGAACCCTATCGTGAATGCCAATGTTACATATCCGTGCAGGTCAGGGCAATAACGCTCAAACAAAGCCAAGAAGACATAGTAGATGCCATACTGCATCACTGTCCCTATGGCTCCCACCACGGTGAAACGCACCGGTGAACGATATTTACGCGGCAAACGCCCTGTCCATGTACGCATGGTGTATCTCAAATTGTTAATTGACTAAGCATCTCTTCCATAGCGGCTTGCAGGCCTTCTGCGTTGCGTCCGCCGGCGGTAGCCATCTGCGGTTGCCCGCCGCCGCCACCTTGGATATGCTTGGCTGCTGACTTAATCATCTGTCCGGCGTTGAGCCCTGCTTCCACCAACGGCTGCGAGAGGAAGACGGAAATCATCGGTTTGCCTTCCCATTGGGTGGCACCTACCACGGCGAACTTCATATCCGTGAAACGTCCCTTGAGCAGAGGCAGCACACCGCGAATCATCCCCGGCTCCACATCGCCCGTGATGCGCACCAGTTTGATATCGTGGTAGTCCTCTGCCCGTGCTATTAGGTTGTCGCGATAGTGCTCCAGTTTCTCCACCATGAATGCCTCCACGTCTTTCTTCAGTTGCGCGTTCTCTTTGATGGCTTTCGTGATGGCGGACGTAAGGTCGGGTGCGTTGTTGAACAATGCTTTCAGCCCCACCAGCACATCTTGTTGTGCATAATAGAGTTCGTCGGATTTCCCCGCGGTAACCGCTTCTATACGGCGCACGCCGGCGGCGATACTCGTCTCCATCACGATACGCACGGAGCCGATGCGTCCTGTGGAACTGACATGGCAACCGCCGCACAACTCCACCGAAGGGCCGTACTTAATCACGCGCACGTCATCGCCGTATTTCTCGCCGAAGAGTGCCATCGCGCCCATCGCTTTCGCCTCGACTATCGGCGTGTGGCGCGACTCCTCAAGGCGGAAATCCGTACGAATCAGTTGGTTTGCCAACTGCTCTACCTTGCGCAACTCCTCGGGCGTAACTTTCTGATAATGTGAGAAGTCAAAGCGCAGCGAGTCGGCGGTTACAAGGCTACCTTTCTGCTCCACATGGTTGCCCAGCACTTGGCGCAACGCATAGTGGAGGATATGGGTGCAGGTGTGGTTGCAGGCTATTGCCTGACGGCGTGCATCGTCCACCTTCGCGGTCAGCGTAGCCGAGGGATCAGCGGGCAACTCGGTGCAGATATGCACGGCGAGGTTGTTCTCGCGCTTGGTGTCGCTCACTCGCACGCTGCCCAGCGTACCCGTGTCGCCTATCTCACCACCCATCTCGGCGTAGAACGGGGTCTTGGAGAGCACCACTTGGTAGAATGTCTTGCCTTTCTGGCTCACTTGGCGGTAGCGCAGGATCTCCGTCTCCACCTCCAGTTGGTCATAACCCACGAACTCCGGTTCGCCTTCGCGCAAGACCGTCCAGTCGCCTAAGTCCTGCTTGTTGGCGCTACGTCCCATCTCTTTCTGGTGCTCCAGCGCACGGTTATACTCCTCTTCGTTGGTGGTAAACCCGTTCTCGCGCAGGATGAGTTCAGTCAAGTCGAGCGGGAAACCGTAGGTGTCTTTCAGCGTGAAGACATCCGTGCCGGAAATTTCCTTGCCTATGGCTTCCTTCATCAGTTTGTCGAGCAGCGAGATACCTTTCTCCAGCGTGCGGAGGAATGCTTCTTCCTCGCTCTTGATGACAGGGATGATCTGCTTCTCTTGTGCTTTGAGTTCGGGATACGCATCGCCCATGTCGTCTATCAGTTGCGGCACGAGTTGGTAGAGGAATGCTTCGCGTTGGTTCAGGAACGTGTAGGCATAGCGCACGGCGCGGCGCAGGATGCGGCGAATCACGTAACCGGCTTTCTCGTTGCTCGGCAGTTGTCCGTCTGTGATGGCAAAGGCGATAGTGCGTATATGGTCTGCCACCACGCGCATGGCGATGTCGGTCTTCTCCTCCTTGCCGTACTCGCAGCCGCATATCTCACCGATGCGGCGGAGCATGGGTTGAAAGACATCGGTGTCGTAGTTGCTCTGCTTGCCTTGCAGGGTGCGCACCAATCGCTCGAAGCCCATGCCGGTGTCAATCACCTTCTTGGGCAGTCCCTCCAAGGAGCCGTCTGCCTTGCGGTTGTACTGCATGAAGACAAGGTTCCAAATCTCTATCACCTGCGGGTGGTCTTTGTTGACCAACTCGCGCCCGGGCACCGCTTGTTTCTCGTCTTCGTTGCGGCTGTCCACGTGTATCTCCGAGCAGGGACCGCAGGGTCCTGTGTCGCCCATCTCCCAGAAGTTATCGTGTTTGTTGCCGTTGAGGATATGGTCGGCAGGCAGGTGCTTTGCCCAGATAGCCGCCGCCTCGTCGTCGCGCTCCAGTCCCTCGTCGGGCGCACCCTCGAAGACCGTTACATAGAGGTCTTTGGGGTCGATATGCAGCACATCCACGATATACTCCCACGCGAAGTTGATAGCCCCTTCTTTGAAGTAGTCGCCAAACGACCAGTTGCCGAGCATCTCGAACATCGTGTGGTGGTAGGTGTCGTGCCCTACTTCCTCCAAGTCGTTGTGCTTACCGCTCACGCGCAGACACTTCTGCGAGTCTGCCACACGCGGGTACTTAATCGGGTCATTACCCAAGATGATACCCTTCCACGGGTTCATACCCGCGTTGGTGAACATCAGCGTGGGGTCATCTTTGATTACCATCGGCGCGGAGGGTACTACTTGGTGTCCCTTCGATGCCATAAAGTCCAAAAAGGATTGACGTATCTCTTTACTTGTTAACATGTGATTTACGATTTACGAATTTACGATTTACGAATTATTTTTTATTTACGATTTACGAATTTACGATTTAATACTTTCTTCGTTTAATTTCTTCTTTGCTGTTATAATTGCACTGGCAACGATATTCAATAATTCACTGCATTCTTCATATAATGGTTGCAAGCGTGAATGGGGAAGTATCTCGGCATCTGAAATGAGGCTTAACCAATACTGGGTTTCATCTAATTCTTCCTCTACCATCTTCAGTTTATTGACAAAGTCTTTGGACGATTTAGCATAACAAGCGGCTCGATAATTGGCAGCGGGAGATGTCCCTGACCGAACAATCTGTTTTGCGATAGCCAAAGAAGACACGGTATGAGGCATAGCATCCACCATCCGCAATATGCGTAGAGAAAATCCTCGAAAGCGCTCTTTTAATTCTTCCTTTGTCATCAGATTATTTACGAATTACAATTTACGAATTACGATTTACGATTTGGATTTACGAATTAGATTTCCAACGCAAAAATCGTAAATCGTAATTCGTAAATCAAACTGTTGTTTTGAAATCCATGAACTCGCGTCTGGGGCGGCGGTCTTCTCTGTCCTCACGCGGGGTGAAGGGCAGCGGGTCTTTGCTCAGTTCGGCATTCTGTTTCCGCGTGTGCAAGATGTCTATCGCCGTGTAGAGCGCGTGTGCAAAACTGAGGTGGTTGGCCTGGTTCTTGCCCGCGAGGTCGTAGGCTGTTCCGTGGTCGGGCGAGGTGCGCACGATGGGCAGACCTGCCGTGAAGTTCACGCCGCTCATGTCCAGCGTCTTGAAGGGGATAAGTCCTTGGTCGTGGTACATAGCGAGCACGGCATTGAAATGGGTGAAGTGCCCGCTGCCGAAGAAGCCGTCTGCCGAGTACGGACCGAACGCCCATATCCCCTGCTCGCAGGCTTTCTCTATCGTCGGGCGGATAACAGTCTGCTCCTCTTCCCCTATCAGCCCTTTGTCGCCCGCATGGGGATTAAGCGCGAGCACAGCTATACGCGGCTTGCGCACGGAGAAATCGCGTTGCAGGGTCTCGTTGAGCAAGGTCAGTTTGTGCAAGATATGCTCCTCGGTTATCTGCGCCGGCACGTCCGCGATGGGCATATGGTTGCACACCAGTGCTACGCGCATCGTCTCGCTCAGCATCATCATCAGGCTCTCTTGCTTCGCAGACGATATTTGACCGCTTTGCTGCAAGACCGCTTCGCTATCCGACCGCTCCGCTGTCTGACAGTCTGCAAACAGCGAAGTCAGATACTCGGTGTGCCCCGAGAAACGGAAACTATCCGATTGGATATTCTCTTTGTTGATGGGTGCGGTAACCAGCGCGTGCACCTTGCCTGCTTTCAGGTCGGTGCAGGCACGTTCGAGTGCGGCAAACGATGCTTGCCCTGCCTCCTGCGTGCTCACCCCCAACTGTATGGGCGTGGTGTCGGGATAGCAGGTGATGAGGTTCAGTCGCCCGTCTCGCGCCTGCCCGGGGTCTTGGATAAGGTTGAACTGTATGTTCGTGTACTCCTCGCCAAGCGTCTGCGCATGCTGTTTGGCTACTTTGGCATTGCCATACACGATAGGGCGGCATATCTCCGTGATATGCGGGTCGCGCAAGGTCTTGAGTATCACCTCATATCCTACGCCGTTGATATCGCCCGCTGTGATTGCTATGGTTGGTTTCATATATTCTTTCACTCCGTGTTTGTAACTTCGTGTTGATACGCCCCGACTTGTCGGAGCTGTTGATAACTACACTGCGCTTCGTGTTGAAGACTTCGTGTACAGCCCGCAGGGCTATTTAACAGCGCTTGCCGCGCTCACAAAATCTACTTTCTCGTACTGCAACTTGCTCAGGTCGTAGGGCTTGCGCTCCTCGTCTTTGTACCCGAGCGAGATGATGCATAGGATGGTCTTTCCATCCAATGCAAGTCCTGGTTCCTGGTTCTCCTGAGAAGTCGGGACAAGTTTGGTTCCTTGCTCCGATAGCGCCTTCTTCACCAACTCTTCCGCGCCTTCGCGCTGATATACCTGGCACCAGCACGCGCCCAGTCCGAGGTCAGCCGCCGCGAGCAGGATATGCGCGGCAGCGATGGCGCCGTCTGCCTGCCACGTGTCGCACACCGAGGTGTCCAGCGATACGACGATAGCCGCCGTAGCGGTCTGAAACATCCCGCTGCCGTACGTCCGGCAACCCGCAAACTGTCGAATAACCGCCTCATCGGTTACCACCGTGAAGTGCCACGGGTTCAGCCGCTTGCCGGCAGGTGCCATCAGCGCACACTGCACGATATAGTCCAGTTTCTCCCGCTCCACCGGCTGCGCCGTGTATTTGCGGTACGACCGTCTATTTTGACACAATTCTAAAAAAGAGTTCATAGCAGATTCTTCACTTTCAGCCTGCAAAGATACTGCTTTTTTCTGATATATGCAAATTTTTTAGCATTGTGAGGAAAAAAAGTAACCATCGCCGCCGCTCCGCATTGTTCGGGAGTTGCCTATGATTGTTTTTTTAGCATAAAAGTTTGTGCAATTGGAAAAAAAGCAGTAATTTTGCAGCGCAAAACGACAGAACTGTCAGCAACAAAACATTCACGAGTCAGTATGGATTGGAACAAGAACAAGATACTGAGTTATCTGAAGCAGTTGGTGTCGCTGGGCGATGCGATGGATGTGCAAGCCGCAGCGGCGAGTATTCGGGAGAATATCCACTTCCGCGGTCCGAACGTGTTCATTCTCTTCTTCGCGATTATCATTGCGTCTGTGGGCTTGAACGTGAACTCCATCCCCGTGATTATCGGCGCGATGTTGATTTCGCCGCTGATGGGTCCTATCATCGGCTTCGGCATGGGACTGGGGACGAACGATACGACGCTGGTGAAAGACGCGCTGAAGAACTTGGCGGTGATGGTGGTCATCAGTATCATTGCCTCCACGCTGTATTTCCTTGTCTCTCCGCTGGATATGGACAACCCGACGGAGTTGCTGGCGCGCACCAACCCGACCATCTACGATGTGTTCATCGCCTTGTTCGGCGGCTTCGCCGGTATCATGGAGACGAGCCGCAAGGAGCGAGGGACGGTGATGTCGGGTGTGGCGATAGCCACTGCCCTCATGCCGCCGCTCTGCACGGTGGGCTACGGCATCGCGAGTTGGAACTGGCACTATGCCTTCGGGGCGCTGTATCTGTTCCTTATCAATAGCATACTCATCGCGCTGGCGACCTTCCTGACGGTGAAGTACCTGCACTACCCCGTGGTGGAGGAGCAGTCCACCAACGCCAAGCGGCGGGCATGGTCTATTGCGCTGGTGGTGGTAGTGCTGGTAGTGCCGAGCGTGATTAGCGCCATCTCTGTGGTGCGCGAGAACCAGTTTGCGAGCCACGCCAAGGCGTTCATTGCTGCCAATAAGACCATCGGAACGAGTTATGTCTATCAGACGGAGGTGCGTCCCTCGCAGGGGCAGATAGAGTTCTTCCTTGCGGGTGAGGCGCTGACGGATGCTGACCGTAAGTTGTTCTACGCCGCTGCATTGAACGCGGGGTTCGACTCCACGGCGATAGTGCTGCACGAGGACGCGCTGACGCGGGATGACAGCGACCTGAGGCAAGACCAGTTGGTGCGCGACCTGTTCGCGTCGAAGGAGGAGCAGATAGCGGCTTATCAGCAGCAAATCACAGAGTTACGCACGCAGTTGGCAGCGGCAGAGGTAACGATTCAGCAGGTGCAGAAACGCCCGACGCTGCCGACGCAGCAACTGACGGAGGAGATAAAAGCCCAGTACCCGCAGGTGGCGCAAGTAACGCTGGCAGAGGGTGAACTGCTGGTAAGCACGGACAGCAGCAGCGTGCTACAGCCCGTAACGATAGTGAGCCTGCAACTGCAACCGAAGAAACGGCTGCAGCAGACGGATAGAGAGAAGATGGAGGAGTGGTTGCGCGTGCGGTTGAAGAGCGAGCATGTGGACTTGATTGTGCGATAACTGACTGGTTAGCAACAAACAAGGAAGCCGCCTAACGTGCAGTTAGGCGGCTTTTGTTGTTCGTGGGGAGAAGGGGATTAGTTCATCTGTGCGCCCAGCACATTGAACTGCTTGCCATCACGGATGATGAGGAGTCGTCCGTCGCGAACGGTCTTGACGGCTTTTCCTTCTGCTTGAACGGTCTCCAATGCGGTGGAGGACTCTACGCGCTTGCCGTCCTCGTCCAAGGTCAGTGCCACTTTGGTAGGATTGGTGGTGAAGACCACATCCGGAGCACCATCAGCGTCGGTGCCTCTCTCTGCCCCTGCTACCAAAACGAAATAGTTGTTTGCTCCATCATATTGGAAGTCAGAGAGGTTGTCGTCATCATACGAAACCTCGGCACCTTCGGTGAAGAAGATGTCTGCCGAAGCCAAATCTGCCAATATAGCATGCAATATATATGCATCGTCAAAATATGCAGAATAAGTTGTATAGAACTCCTCACCAACAATGTATGCCACGAAGGTCTCGCCATCGGCTAAGCCTGTTACGGTGAACGAGGATTCTCCGAGAACTACTTTACCAGCAAAGTCCTGCACCTCTTCTCCAATCGTTACCTCATGGGTAACCAATTCTCCTGCGGGGATAAAAGCAGTGCCTTCCTCCGGGTTTGCCGCCACAGCAATTACACAAAGAGTATAGGTACCATCGGGAGCAGCGCCAATCATCGTGCTCACCCATTCTTCGAGGTTTGCCTCTACCACACCCTTTGCACATTCTTCTTCCGTACCGGGCAGAGCAATGCATAACTCTACAAATTCATCCATAGATGCAACTCCTACAGCACTAAAAGCAGCGTCATTGTAAAAGCCCCAGACATAGAGTGCTTCGGGGTCGCTCGGGGTGATGGTAACCACACCCTGTTCGTCCTCAGAGTCGGTAAATGTGAATGTGAGGGCACCTTGTGCCAATACCGTTCCTGCCAGCAACACGGCAGCCATCAAAGAGAAAATCTTTTTCATGCCAAAATTGATTAAGTTAGTAAATTATTGAAAAATCGTGCAAAGGTATAAAAAAAAAAAACATATGCAAATTTTGGGCACAAAAAATATCGTTTTTTATCGGAAATGGTATTTTTCTTACTCGTAGAAGCGGTGTTTCTGTTCGGCAGTTGCCCTCTTCTTGAGGAGGCGGTAGGATTCGGCGGAGAGAGGGAGGGGATTGTGGCGGAAAGGGGAAATCTTAACAATCGTACATTTTTGGGATGGGTTTGGGTTGCTATCGACCCGCGGGAGACCCGCGACCGACCCGCGAAAAACACCCGAGAAGGTGGCGGCGAGGGAAATCTTAAAAATCGGACTGTTTTGGCAAGTGAGAGGGGGTGTACCAGTGTACCAGTCGTTTCCGAAGAAAGGGAGTAGGATAATCGCGCCTCGGTTTTTGGGGGATGTCTCCTTCCGTACAAAGCCCATGTGTCTCGTGAGTGGAGGGGGAGGGGATAAAAAACCTTGCTCGGGCTATGCCCTCGCAGAGAAAAGGAGGATTTATTCGGAGGATAGGCTATATGTCCCGTTGGGGCTTGCTTTGGGGATTTTGAAGGCACATTAATTGCAAAAAAAAGAAGGATTGTCATCACGACAACCCAATCTTTGCTTAACCTTAAATCTAATACCATGAAAAACACGGTGCAAAAGTACTGCTTTTTTTTGATACCACCAAATAAAAATGCAGAAAAATATGTTTTTGAGCATATTTTTCTGCATTTTGTAAGATAAAGTTTGCAAAATATAGCAAACTTCTTTCCCTCTGCGCGTTAATCTTCGTCGGCGTGTGCCGCAGCGTATGCCTTCAAGAGTTGGTCTTGCACGTCAGCGGGTACGAGTTCGTAGGACTTGAACGCCATGGTGAAGGTAGCGCGTCCGCCGGTGAGCGACGAGAGCGTGGTGGAGTAGTTGGACAACTCCTTGAGGGGCACGAGGGCTTTGAGGCGCGTGAACTGCTTCTCGCTCTCCATGCCGAGCACCATGCCGCGGCGACCGTTGATGTCGCTCATTACATCACCCATGATTTCCGTGGGCACGAGCACCTCTACATCGTAGATAGGCTCCAGCACCTTCGGGTTGGCGTTGCGGAACGCCTCGGCAAAGGCGTTGCGACCTGCCAAGCGGAAGGAGATTTCGTTGGAGTCAACGGGGTGCATCTTGCCATCGTAAACAATGACGCGGACATCGCGTGCGTAGGAGCCCGTGAGCGGTCCTTGCTCCATGCGGTCCATCACACCTTTCAGAATAGCAGGGATGAAGCGCGCGTCGATGGCACCACCCACGATGGAGTTGATGAGCACCAGTTTGCCGCCCCACTCGAGCGAAATCTCCTGCGTGTCTTTGACGGAAATCTTGTACTCTTGGTTGCCGAACTTGTAGGATTCCTTCACGGGCATGCCTTCCTCGTAGGGCTCTACGATGAGGTGCACCTCGCCGAACTGCCCCGAGCCGCCGGACTGTTTCTTGTGGCGATAGTCGGCGCGAGCGGCTTTGGTGATGGTCTCGCGATACGGAATCTTCGGCTCGTCGAACTCCACCGACATCTTGTCGTTGTTCTCAAGACGCCATTTGAGGGTGCGGAGGTGGAACTCGCCCTGTCCCCAGACGATGGTCTGGCGGAGTTCTTTCGACTGCTCTACAATCCACGTGGGGTCTTCCTCGTGCATGCGAGTGAGCAGCGCGGCGAGTTTCTCGTTGTCCGCCTCGTTAGCGGGGCGGATAGCGCGGCGGTAGCGCGGCTGCGGATAGACGATAGGCGCGTATTGGTAGTCGCAGTCCTTGGCGTTGAGGGTGTTGCCCGTGCGGGTGTCTTTCAGTTTGACCGTAGCGGCGATGTCGCCTGCGTGCACCTCCTCCACGGGGGTACGCATGCTGCCTGCCACCGTGAAGAGTTGGGAGATACGCTCCTTGCTGCCGCGCTCCATGTTCTGCAGGTCGTCGCCCGGGCGAACCACACCCTGCATCACGCGGAAGTAACTCACCTCACCCACGTGCGGCTCCACGGAGGTCTTGAAGACATAGAGGCTGGTGGGCGCGTCGTCCACGGGGCGAACCGAAGTGCCGTCCACGGTCTTGTACTCGAACTGACGAGGCGCGGGTGCCATCACGTTGAGGAAGTCCATCAAACGGCGAATACCCATGTCTTTGGCTGCGCTGCAGCAGATGACGGGGTACATCGAGCCCTGTGCATAGACCGACTTCAAGCCCTGCATGATTTCCTCGTCGTTCAGTCCTTCTTCCAAGAACTTATCCAGCAAGGTCTCGTCTGCCTCAGCCGCCTGCTCTTGCAGGGCTTGGCGCATCTCCTCTACCTTGGCTTGCTCCCCTGCGGGAATCTCTTTCTCCTCGGGGGCACCGCCATCGGGTCCCCAAACGAGCATCTTGCCTTTCAGCACGTCGATAACGGCATTGAAGCCCGTGCCGGCATTGATAGGATATTGCATCACGGTGCAGCGGTTGCCGAACGTCTCGCGCAACTCGTGGAGCACCTTCTCGAAATCTGCATATTCATGGTCGCACTTGTTCACAACGAATGCCAGCGGTTTGTGAGCATTCTCCACAAGGCGGAAATTGTTTTGCGTACCTACCGTAACGCCCTCGTTGGCGGACAACACCACCAACGCCGACCCCACCATTTGCAATGCGGCTACCGTACCGCCGCAGAAGTCATCACTACCTGCGCAATCGATGATATTCAGTTTCTTACCCATGAACTCCACGTTGCAGACGGTGGAGAACACCGAGTAGCCGTACTCTTTTTCTACGGGGAAATAGTCGCAGACCGTCGATTGCGTCTCTATCGACCCGCGACGTTTAATCACACCCGACTCAAATAACATCGACTCCATCAGAGTCGTTTTTCCGGACCCGCTACCGCCCAACATGGCGATATTCTTGATCTCGTTTGCTTGATACACTTTTGCCATAGTTTTACATTGTGTTTATCACGTTGTGTTGGTCAGTCCCTGTTAATCAGTTCCTGTTTATCACGTTGTGGAGGTTAGTTTTTCGGTTAAAAACAGCCGCAAAGATACTATATTTTTTTTGTTTCCGCAAGAAAAAAGTGCGTTTTATGTTGCACAACATGTTTTTGAGCCGGAAATACGCAGATGTGCCGACGTTGACACGCCGGCACATCTGAATGGTTTTCTCGCCTTTCCTACTCTTGGTACCACGAAGCGTACATGGCGTAGTTGTGGGCGATTTTGCGGTTGATTTCGTTGGTCTGCTCGGGGTCGGCTTTCTTGATGAACTTCGCCGGCACTCCGCCCCACACCTCGTAGGCGCCGATTTTCGTGCCCTTGAGCACCAGTGCGCCTGCCGCCACGATGGCACCTTCGCCCACCTCCACATCGTCCAGCAGCGTGGAACCCATGCCGATGAGGGCATAGTCGCGGATATGAGCACCGTGGATGGTTACGTTGTGCCCCACCGAGACGTAGTCGCCAATCTCGATGGTGGATTTTTGGTAGAGCGTGTGGAGGACAGAGCCGTCTTGGATATTGCAGTGGTTGCCGATAGTGATGGTGTTGACATCCCCGCGGAGCACAGCGTTGAACCAGAGGGTGGTGCCTTCGCCGATGGAGACATCGCCCACCACGGTGGCATTCTCCATCATGATGACGCTGTCCGCAATACGAGGAGTAAGCACCTCCCCGTTGCGGTTGATAGTCTTGATAAGAGCCATAGTCAAAATTAACAATTAACAATTAATAATTAACATGCATTGTTGCTAACAAAGTGAGAGCGCATTGTGTGCCAACTATTCAGAGCACGAGCATGTTAATTGTTAATTGTTAATTAAGAAACTTATCTTGCGTTGATGATAGCGAGGAACTTCTCTGCTACGAGGGCAGCGCCGCCGATGAGTCCGCCGTCCACGTCGGGGTTCGCAAAGAGTTCTGCTGCGTTCTTCTCGTTGCAGGAGCCGCCGTAGAGGATAGTGGTGTCGTCTGCCACCTGTGCACCGTATTTCTCAGCCACGAGCGAGCGGATATAGGCGTGAATCTCCTGTGCCTGTGCGGGGGTGGCGGTCAAGCCGGTGCCGATAGCCCAAACGGGTTCGTAAGCCAGCGTGATGTGGCTCCACTCCTCGGCGGTGAGGTTGAAGACCGAGCCTTCGAGTTGTGCTTTCACCACCTCGTTCTGCTTGCCTGCCTCGCGCTCCTCTTTCACCTCGCCGATGCAGAAGATAACCTCCAAGCCGTTTGCCAGCGCCAGTTGCACTTTCTCGCGGAGGATGGCATAGTCCTCGTGGTAGTACGCACGACGCTCGGAGTGCCCGAGGATGCAGTACTCTGCACCGGTGGACTTCACCATAGCGGCGCTGACCTCACCCGTGTAGGCACCTTTCTCTTTGTCGGCGCAGTTCTCCGCTGCCACCTTGATGGGCGAGTCTTTGAGTAACTCTGCCACGGTAGCGAGGTGGATAAACGGAGTGCCGATAACAACAGCACATGCAGGGTTCTTCACTTGTTCTTTCAGTTCGGTAGCCAATGCTACACCTTCTTGCAGGGTCTTGTTCATCTTCCAGTTGCCTGCAACCATTTTTGTACGCATAATTCTTATTTTAATTTGAAAATTTGTAAATTTGAAAATTTGAAAATTATCGGAATGTTCAGAGTATTCTGATTATTCAGAGCCCTCAGAGCAAACACTCTCTTAATTCTTAATTCTTAATTCATAATTAGCAAGGTTGTATTTGTCCATCACCGTGCCGTTTTGCAGGACTACCACTCCCGGGTTGGCGCGGACGATGGTCTTGAGCGTTACGCCGTCGCAGGTGAGGACGCACTCTTCCGGCGATATATCGCTATCGACGAAGAACGCCTCGATGGTCTGCTCGTCGGAGCCCGTGAGGATATATAACAGCAGGTCGTTGGTGCGGCATTGCTCGTAGAGCGCCTGCACCTTGGGCAGTTGGGCGCGGTCGGTCTTGTCGAGGTCGTACATCACCACCAGCGTAACGGGCTCTTCGCTCTCCAAGATGTCAAAAGTGAGGTCTTCGAAGTCGCTGTTGAGCAACTCGAAGTCGTGGATAGCAGGCTCGTAGCCCTTCTGCACCAGCACGGATTTCTGGTTGACAAACGTCCAAGTGGAGTCGCCTTTGGGGTAGTTGTCAAGGGTGAACTCCTGCTGCACGCCGTCTTTCTCGTAGATGAACGTAACGGCGTACTCGTCGTGAGGCGCATCATCGGGCACCTCCATCAGCGCGGGGAGGTTATTGCCTACCTTATAGGGTCGGAAATCGATGAAAGGCAGGTGGGTGAGCGAGTAACCCATCACGCCCGCCATGGCGGCTAAGGCGAGAATGAGAAGCGCCAGTTCTGCCCACCACGTGAAGGTTTGGCGGATATAACGCTTGGTCAGCAAGAGCGTTATCACCAGCGCGAGGAGCACGATGTTCTTCCAGAAAGTCGCCCAGTTGCTCAGTTTGATGGCATCGCCAAAGCAGCCGCAATCGGTTACAGGGTTCTCCAATGCGATATAGAGCGTGAGCGGGGTCATCACCAGCATGAACAGCAGCGCCAGCCACGAGGTGATGTTCGTGCGAACGTTGCAAAGCAGGCACACGCCTAACGCGAACTCAAAGGTAATCATCACGATGGCCGCCGTCATAGCCAGCGGCATCATATCCATGAACACACCGCCGAAGGCTTTCAAATAGTCTTCTATCTTGTAGGTCGTCCCCAGCGGGTCAATGGCTTTCACAAAGCCCGAGAAGATAAACGTGAGTCCGAGGAGTGTGCGGCAGATACTGCCGAGGATATGGAGGGGTTTACTCTGTTTCATGCTGCTTAATCAGATAGAAGATAGCGTAGTTAATCATATCGAAATAGTTGCCGTCGGCACCTTCGGAGCAGAGCGTCCGGTTGTCGTTGGCGGCAATCTGTTTGTTGCGGTTGATTTTGGTGAGGATGATGTCGGTGAGGCTGGATGGGAACATGTCGCGCCATGCCTCGCCGTAGTCATGGTTCTTGCGTATCATCAGGGCTTTAGCATCGCCTATGTACTTATCGTACAGCGAGATAGCCCGCTCACGGGTCATATCCACGGAGTCGGCATAGCCCTCGAAGAGTTGGATAAGTCCGATGACGGAGTAGTTGACAATCGCCATCATCTCACCTTCCACACTCTCGCCCACCATGTTCACACCCGTCTGCTCTATCTCGCGGACGCGCTTGGCTTTGATGAAGAGTTGGTCGTTCACCGTCTGCGGGCGCATAATCCGCCAACTCGGACCGTAGTCTTTCATCTTTAACTCGTATATATGGCGGCACTCCGCCACCACAGCATCGTATTCTTCTATCGTGCGCATTTTGAATTATAAGGGCGTTGCGGATTATAAATTATGCAATACAGAGCATGCGCGCTCATAATTCATAATTCATAATTCTTAATTAAAATCATAGCATTTTTAGGGCGAGTTTGATTACTTTCTCCACGGGCAGCGTGGGGTCTTCACGGAGGATTTTATCCACCACTTTTCCGCTGGCGGCGGCTTGGAACCCGAGCATGGTGAGTGCGCCGACGGCTTCTTCCTTCACCTCCATGGCGGGCGAAGACATATCGGGCAACTCCATGTCGGCAACGGGCGTCGCGCCGTCCTCCAACTCCACTTTCAGCACTTTGTCTTTCAAGTCCACTATCACGCGCTGCGCCGTCTTCGGACCCAGTCCCTTCACCTGTGAGAGGGCTTTGGCATTGCCCGTGGCGATGATTTGCCGCACCTCTGAGGCGGAGAACGCCGAGAGAATCATGCGGGCGGTGTTCGCACCTATGCCGCTGACCGTCATCAGCATGTCGAAGAGCGCACGCTCGCCTTTGGAGGGAAAGCCGAAGAGGTCGTGGGTGTCCTCGCGGATAATCTCGGTGGTGTAGAGTCGGCACTCCTGCTGCTCTTTCCCCACCAGCAGCGAATAGGCAGGCAGGGTGATGTTGATTGCATAACCCACGCCGGCGGCTTCTACCACCGCAAGCGTAGGCGTCAGTTCGGAAAGTATGCCTTTGATATAGTCTATCATAGTTTGCCTTTTTGGGGCACAAAATTACTGCTTTTTCGCGATATATGCAAGTATTTCACCAAAAAACCTGCTTTTTCTTGCACATATCAAAAAATAGTCGTACCTTTGCGCGATATTTCGATATTATGGGCTTACTTTTATTATTCTTATTGTTGGCGATTGGGGTCTCTTTCCTTTGCTCGACGCTGGAGTCGGTACTGATGACCACCACGCTGAGTTACATCACCATGCGCGAAGATGAGGGCTACGCCCCCGCCACGCTGATGAAGCAATACAAGACCGAGACCGAGAAACCCCTCGCTGCCATACTCTCCCTCAACACCATTGCGAACACCATAGGCTCTGCCGGCGTCGGGCGGCAGGCTACTATCTTGTTCGGCTCCGAGTGGTTCGGACTGGTGAGTATCATCGTTACCCTGCTTATCCTCGTTTTCGCCGAGATAGTGCCGAAGACCATCGGCACCACCTACTGGAAGTCGCTCATGGGCTTCACCGCGAACACCATACGGCTGCTCATCTTCGTGATGTACCCCTTTGTCCTTCTTATTCAGTTAGTTACGCGCCTCTTCAAACACGAAGACGAAGAGGCGACGGTCAGCCGCGAGGAGGTTATCGCCATGGTCAACGTGGGCGAGGAAGAGGGCGTGATAGAGAAAGACGAGAACAAGATGATTACCAACATGATGCGGCTCGACTCTATCAAGGCGGCAGACGTGATGACGCCCCGCGTGGTAGCCAAGACCGCACCCGAGCAGATGACCATCAAGGAGTACTACGACTCCGACGAGTACGACCATTTCTCGCGCATACCCGTCTATAACGAAAACGCGCCCGAGTACATCACCGGCTACATCCTGCGCGACGACGCCCTTGAAGACCTCGCGGAGGACAATTTCCAGGTAACGCTCGGCTCCATCAAGCGCTCCCTGCCCTCGTTCGACGAGAACATGTCGCTGAGCGACATCTTCGACGCCATGCTCAAGCAGAAATCGCAGATTGCGCTCATCATCGACGAGTACGGCTGCTTCCAGGGTATCCTCACCTTGGAGGACATCATCGAGACCATCTTCGGACTCGAGATAGTGGACGAGAGCGACGAGTACGTGGACATGCAGCAGTACGCCCGCGAACGCTGGCAACAACGCCAGAAGAAGTACATGAAGATAATAAAGAGTCAAGAGCAAGGAGCCAAGAACCAAGACTGATTAGGCTTAGTATAGACGAAGGTAATAAGTCTTTCATCCTTTATCCTTCATCTTTTATCCATTATGCGACTCAAAAGCGACGTAAATATAAAGAACAAACGGGCGAGTTTCGATTACCTGATTCTCGACCGCTACACCGCGGGCATCGTGCTCTACGGGACGGAAATCAAGTCCATCCGCGAGGGCAAGGCGAGTCTCGCCGACACCTACTGCCAGTTCGAAGGCAATGAACTGTGGGTCAAGCAGATGCACATCGCCGAGTACCGCTTCGGCAGTTATGCCAACCACGAGGCGAAGCGCGACCGCAAACTGCTGCTCCAACGCAAGGAGTTGCGCAAACTGGCGAAACTCGCCAAGGACACGGGCAAGACCATCATCCCCCTGCGCCTCTTCATCAACGAACGAGGACTTGCGAAGATGGAAATCGCACTCTGCCAAGGCAAGCACACCTACGACAAGCGACAAGCCCTCCGAGAAGCAGACGACAAACGCGAAATCCAATCGCAACTCAGGCGAAAATACTAAGCAACCGCCGCACTACGGCAGCCGATACATACCCGTCGGGACAGACCAACTGTCCCGACTTTTTTTTGCCCGCCAACCACCGCCATACCGAGAACGACCGTCCTGCCTGCGGCGAAACAACAATTGTCCAAATTTCGCAAACCTATCCTCGCTCCACCCGCCGACCGACCACCCCGAATCTCCGCCTAAATCTCCCCGAGACCATTCCATATCATTGCCGTAACATTACCGTAACATTACCGTAACATTATCGTAACATTATCGTAACATAAGACTGACCTTTTCGAGGGGAAAAAGAGGGCATATAGGGAGAAAAACGACACATTTCCCCACCCTTTTCGACCCTTCCAACGTTCCCGCAAAATTGTCCAAAACACGCATAACGACTCCTCTCCCCACCCCGCCCGAACGTTTTGTTAACACATTTTTTCGAAAAAAACAACAAAAAATTTGCATATATAAAAAAAAAGCAGTACCTTTGCACCCGCTTTTGAGTCCTGCCCTCTTGAGACGAGTATGTTCGTGAGGCAGGTATTGTGAAGGCATGGCGTATGCCACTGTGGCTCAGTTGGTAGAGCAACGCATTCGTAATGCGTGGGTCGGCGGTTCGAGTCCGCCCAGTGGCTCAAAGCACCGAATTAAGTTCGGAACGTACTTGAAAAAAGAGGCTGTCTAACAAGTCATGTTAGACAGCCTCTTTTGAGATTAGAAGACTATTTAGTAGCCGTAGTTATTCCACAAGTTGCCATTAGAGGCGGTGATGTAGTGCATGAAGATGGGCCAGTACTGCCGACTCTCAAGTTTCTCGGCATCGATGTAGAGGGGATAACTGCTGCGTGCAAAATCCCATCCTCCCTCCTCGGAACCAAAGATACCCTTTTTCTCTATCCATCCATTGTTTTTATCGAAGTATTCGGGTTTGGTCGTTTCGCCAGGGCAGAGACCGTAAATCTCATCCATGACCCATGCATTGTTGCAGGTAGGTTCTTGGCGGTATCTGTACCAATACTTGGAGGATATGGAAACCTGTTTGCCGTTCAGTTCCGTTGTGATAACATCCGCATCGGAGATAAGCGAGCGGCAGAACTTCTCAGAGGCTTGTACTTGCTCTTTGAGGATACCCCATCGCATAAGGTCCCATTTACGGATATATTCTCCACAAAACTCTTTGGCTCGTTCCATTTGTATGGTTTCAAAATCGAGCACCGTTGCATCAGCGAGGTGTGCACGACGACGCACCTTGTTCAGTTGCTCAAGAGGGTCGAGACCCGTGTTGTTGGTCGGTGTAACACCCATGTTGCTCCCTACGGCGGCTTCTGCGAACATGAGCAGCACATCGGCATAGCGCAGGACAGGGAAATCGACACCATCATCGCCGAGACACTCATGCAGCATCCATTCAAAGCGGTATTTGGCTATCCAGAAGTTCTTGACATTCGCCGATTTTTGGTATGCACGCTCTTCTGCAGGCAGTCCGTTGATTGAGTTATTATCATACGCCCATGCACCTTGTACGCAAGTGGTGGAGCGGCGCGTGTCGGCAGCGTCAAATTGATAGAGCAGCCACGGATTGATACACAAGTGTCCGTTCGTCTTGGCGCCATCACCTATACCCGGCAGTTTCCCCGCCAATTTGACAATGTCAGACGAACCCACTTTCGGTGCATTGAAGGTGAGTACCTGTCCGCGTGCACCATCGGCAAACGGGATTACCCAAAGATGCTCCATTTGGTCGTAAGCAGTGATGTCTGAACATATCTGTCGGAAAGGTGTCTCGAAGTCGGGTGCCAGTTTGTCCTCATGGTTGATGATTTGTGCACACGCCCAAAGTACTTCTTCGAAGACGGTCTTACGCAGATTGACATCGGTGAAATTGGGTTGAACGGCATAGCCTGACGGGTCTTCGATGGTGGTGGGGCGCACCGCCTTGCCAGCATACATCAGGTCAACGCGTGCAAGCAGCGCGAGTGCCGCGGCTTTGTTCCCCCGCCCGACTTTGTTACGACAGGGGAGGGGTACCTCCGAATCATTGGACCACGGCATCAACCGTGCGGCTTCGCGGAGGTCAGTACGCAGATGGGCATAGATTACGTTTCGGTCGGTCTTGCGTGCGTTGACACTCTCGGGGTCGGTAGTGAGAGAAGAGAATCGAGCGGGCACATCGCCCCAATACTTGACCATCTCAAGGTAGGCGAAAGAGCGCAGAAAATACGCCTCGCCGAGATAGTAGCGGAAAGTGGCATCCGTAGTGTCGCCATAGAGTTGGATTCCCTCGATGATGTTATTGCACCGTTCGATGATGATGTTCAGATAGGACCACGAATCGGAGCCGTTCTGGTTGGCGATAGCTGTACTGCCAAGAGGCACCTCGTAGGTAACTAATTTGGCGCGGTCATCGGTTCCCGTTGACCATGCAGACCATTCACAATCCGTGTTCAGACCCACATAGCCGCATGCAAGGCGGTTGACGTAGCCCTTATCATGCGCCAAAGCTTGGTATGCTCCGCACATAGCCTGCTCCGTGAGGGTAGCATCGGAGAACACTTTCTGAGAAGTTTCCGCGGATGGCGACTCGTTGGAGAAAAACGAGTTACAAGAAGTGAAGAAGACTACACAAAGTGCTGTCAGACCGGCTATAAACAGCCTGTTAGATATTTTTTTCATAACCGATTAGAATGCTAAGTTAAGACCAAAATTGAAACTGCGGCTCCGAGGGAATGCGGAGTAGTCCACTCCGACAGCCAGCGGATTGATACCGGCACGGGTATCCACCTCGGGGTCTGCCCCCGAGTAATTGGTGGCTACAAAGACATTAGTAGCGGAGAAGAATATCCGCGCCTTGGTTATCTTCGCCCGACTAATCCATCTATCCGGCAAAGAGTAACCCACATTGAGAGACGCGAGACGCAGGAACGAACCATCTTCCACATACTTATCCGTCAGCACACTGTAAGACGAATACGGGTTGGCGGTTGTGTTGCCGACGTTGGCAGACTCAATAGCCGCAGCGTAGGATTCATACGCCTCTCCCGTGAGATTGGTAGCGGTGATAAGCGTGCGTCCGATGAGTTGCCCGTCGTTGTCGAACAATGTGTAATGGTTGGCATGTATTGCCAGCAGATTACGGTTCTTGGTGGACGAGTTGATGGTTGAGAAATCAAGCGCTGTCATGTTGACGACGTCATTGCCAATGCTGTAGGTGAAATTGGCAGCGAGGTCGAACTTGCCCCATGCGTCGCCACCGATAAAGAAACCGAGGTTGAAACCACCACTTACGACAGGAAGGGTGTTGCCGAGTTTAACCATCTCCTCGCTTTTGAGTTTGGTCATACCGGGATAAGCCTGCCCGAGGATTGTCTCGATGACAGCGCCGTCCTTTTCCCAGGGTGATAATTTTTTGTTGCCGGTGTTGTACCCGTTGAAATCGGCGGTGGTGTATATGCCATCGGTCAGGTATCCGTAAATGTCTCCGATGGCGGAACCCGGGGTGAGATAGAACTCATATCCCTGCTTGTAATAGGTGGAGAAGCACTCGGCACTGACCTGATAATCCGCCATTCCGCCAAGGTCCACTACGGTATTCTTATTGTGCGCGATATTGGCATCGAGCGTGAGACCGTAACTGAGTTTCGGACTGTGATGATCGAGAATAACCCCTCGGATAGAGAACTCAACACCCTTATTGTCGGTCGCACCGATATTGCGGAATTGGTAGTTGTAGCCGCCAGTAGCGAGTCGGTATTTCAAAATGAGGTCTTTGGTCGTATTCCAATAGAGGTCAATACTACCGTTGAGTCGCTCGTTGAAGAAGCCGTAGTCCATACCGAAGTTGCGGGTAACGGTTGTCTCCCATTTAAGGTTAGGGTTCGGCGCGATGAGTTGTGAGGAACTGCCTCCCTTGCCATCAATGAGCACACTATTCATGTCCTGCATGTAGTTGGCGGTATTGTCGAAGAGATAATCCAGATTGAGATAACCGAGGTCCACGTTGTTGTTGCCTACCGTACCGTAGGACAAACGCCATTTCCAGTTGCTCATCACATCCTGTGCAGCACGCATCCACGGTTCGTCTATCATACGCCATGCGATGGCACCCGATGGGAAGTAGCCCCACTGATTACCACGCGTGAATTTGGTAGATGCATCCGCACGGAAAGTAGCGGTGAAATAGTAGCGTCCGAGGAGTACGTAGTTGGCGCGTGCAAAGACGGAGAGCATGTTGTCATTGGGGTTGATATAGTCTTTGGTGAGCGTTTTTTGAGCCGATTCAAGGTTGCTAAAGATGGTTGCAGGCGCAATGGACGGGTCGAAACCGAAAGAATAGATATAGTGGTTGGCACCTTTGTTGATAATCTGCTCCTCGCCGACCAAGATGGTCAGGTCATGCTTCCCGCCACGGAATTTCTGCGCATACTCAAAGGTGTTGGTCTCCTTGAAGCGTGAGGTACGCGTAGCCGTGGAGAGCACGTGTCCGAGCGGCGAGCCATCAGCAGCCACTGCCTGAGACTTACCATCGCCGTTCTTGGCATAACTGGTGGTGGCACCGAAATAGCGCATCTGGTCAATGGAGCGGCTCTCATAACCGACTTCGGCACGGACCGTAAAATGATTGAGAAACTTATATGCTACGTAGCCGTTGACGCTCCATTTATGTTCGGTCTTGGTCTTATAGTTATCATCAATAGAGGTGAAGGGATTGAAGAGATTCCAGATATTTACCTCGGCATCATCTTCCATCGACTCGTTGGCGGAGAGTTTGACGGGAATACCGTACAGCGGCAGGAAGGAAACGGAGTTACGCAGACGACTGTCGCTCTTGTTGTTTTTGGCTTCATCGAGGCTGTTGCTTCCCGAGCCGAGGGTGTTGGTATTCGTATAGCGGGCGTTGAGACCAATGTTGAGTCCCTTGACCGGTTTGAGTTTCAGTTTGAGGGAGGCATTGTTTCGGTCGAAGTTGGAACCGTACATGATACTATGGTCATCCACACGGTTGTAGGAAAGATTCAGACTGAATAGTTTATTGCCGATATCGAAACCAAATGTGTGGTTGGAGTTAAGATGATTACCTCCGTATATCTCCTCCTGCCAGTCAACCGTTCCTTTATCCGACCAGAAATCCACCAGGCTCTGCAGACCGGTACCGGTCCAGGTCTGTTTGTCCCATCCCGCAATGTTGGCTGTACGCATATACCGTCCTTGGGTAGGGTCGTAGGTGCTGTAGGGAGTAAAGAAACGCGAGTTCAGTTTCTCTGCATCTCCTTTCTCTGAGAGATAGAGAAACTCGTACTGCATGCGAAGATAGTCCTCGCTGTTCATCATGTCATAATGGTGCACAATGGCACGCCATCCCATATAACCGGAGTAGTCGGCATATACGTTGAGTTTGCCTCCTTTTGCCTCCCCGCCCGTATCGGACGCGTTCAGTTTTTCGCCCTTGGTAGTAATCATAATTACGCCGTTGGCACCTTTGGCACCATAGATAGCAGTTGCAGCCGCATCTTTGAGCACATCAATGGATTCAATATCACCGGGGGCAATGTCCGTGATGCTGGAAACAGGGAACCCATCCACTATATAGAGCGGTTCGCTGGACTGGGTGAGGGAGGTTCCGCCGCGCACACGAATCTTCACTTCTGCATCGGGCGAACCTTCGGTGGTGGTTACTTGCACACCGGACAGTTTACCTTGCAACGCTTCGGCTACGTTGGTTACCGCTACGTCTTTCAGTTGGTCGCCTGATACACTGGCGACAGAGGTAACAAGGTCGCGCTTTCTGGTGGTTCCGTAACCGGTAACGACCACTTCGTCCAACACCTTGTTATCCTCTTTGAGCACCACGGAAAGTATGTCTGTTGTAACAGGCATTTCCTGTGTTTGCATACCGAGATAAGAGAACACAAGGACAGCACCTTCGGGTGCATCTATTACGTAGTTACCGTCCACATCGGTCACGGTGCCGACGGTTGTTCCCTTGATAACGATAGTGGCGGAGATGATGGCTTCACCTGACGCATCGGTTACACGACCGCTCACTATTTTTGCTTCTACCATCATAGGTATCAGCAGAGTCATCATGATATAGATTATTTTTTTCATACAATAATGATTTTTCTATCGTATCATTATTCTTTATTCCAAGGTTATTTCAAACCAATCCACATCGAGCCAACCGGCATCGTTGAACTTGCGGTTGTCGCGTGTACAGTAGAGCCCCACTTGGGCTCCTATCCAGTGTCCTTTCTCTGCTTGGAACTGCTCTTGGGATTTGGTCCAGTGTACACCATCGGCAGAGGTATAGAATTGCCCTTTTTGATTGGCATCCATTACAAGACGCAGATAATACCACTCATCGGTGACAGGTGCTTCAAGGGTGAAGGATTTGCGTCCGAAGACGACCATACCGGCTTGTTCGGCACCGACCATCTTCTTGTCTTTATGAGGTTGAAATCGCACGCGGGCAGTAGCCGTGAAGGCTACGGCGGGTATTTTCTGCAACATCATGTTCGGGATGAAACCATCCTCCAAGCGCGGAGCACTATATAGGCGCAGACGGCTGTTGACTGCATCGCAGAAGAACCACTGCGGTTTTATCTGAGCACCGGCAAACTGCCAGTCGAGTCCAAGTTCCGATTGGTCAAACTCGTCGCGGTGTGCAAAGTTAGCATAGGTACATTCGCCGTTTAGTAATCTCCCTTGACCCTTGACAGGTTCGCCGTTGTTCCCCATAACGGGCCAGTCGTTGACCCATTTGACAGGTTGGAGGTGAACGATACGCCCTGCCACTCCCACATCTTGGAAATGGAAGAACCAGCCTTCTCCCTCGGGCGTTTCTACCCATCCGCCTTGGTGTGGTCCGTTGATATGGGTCTTGCCTTGCGCAAGGGTTATCTTGAGTTCGTATGGTCCGTAGATATTACGGCTTCGTTGCACCACCTGCCAGCCGGTGGGTACACCGCCTGCCGGGTGCATGATGTAGTAATAGCCATTGCGTTTGTAGAGTTTCGGTCCTTCGCAAGTAGGGTGCTCAGCGTGACCGTCGAATATGATTCTGCCGGGCACTTTGACGCTGAGAGCGTCTTCGTTCAGTTCCGCCATCATGAGCACACTCTTGAGTCCGAAACGGCTTCCCGCCACGCCATGACAAAGCCACACGCGTCCGTCCTCGTCCCACAACGGGCAAGGGTCAATATAGCCCTTGGCAGCAATAACCAGCACGGGTTCTTCCCATTCAAGGGGAAAGCGGAAACTCGAAATATTGAACGGTTTGCTCCGTATGCAATAGATACCACGGTCCGGGTCGCCATAGAAAATATAGATTCTGCCGTCATGTTCGCGGATGGACGGTGCCCAAACAAAGTTGCCGGTTACCCTGCATCCTTCTTCGAATCCCGGTACCCGGTAACGAATGGCGGCATCCACTATCTCCCAGTGCACAAGGTCTTTGGACGCGAGAATCTGCAATCCCGGCACGTTGTTAAAGGACGATGAGGTTATCAGATAGGTATCCCCTACCCTGCATACATCCGGGTCGGAATAGTCGTACGGCAGTATGGGATTGGTGAACGGCACTACTGCGGTCGCACAAAGCGACCACAGCAGTATGATACTGACAAAACTTATTTTTCTCATGGCGAATAAGGATACCTGCTTGTTTATAATTGAGCACCTAAGACATTATAGCGGATGCCGTTCTTTATGATGACGATTTGTCCGTTTTCAATAACCTTGACGGCATTGGTGGCTATTTTTACATCCCCCATACCTTCTCCCGTATTCGGATCTTTGGGCTCTTCATCCGTATATTCTACCGCAGCGATGAAGCAAACCTGCTTGCCACCGAAAAGGAAGGTGAACTCATTTTTAGGAATAGCGGGTTCTTTGACAATTACCGTCGGGTTGGTGTAGTCTTTGAGGCTGAACACAGTGTCTCTTGTGTTCTCACCGTCAAACTCTTTGAGCGTGCCCACATCGGTGCTATCGTTCGTTACGGCATAAAACACCACTTTGGTAGCATATAGTCCTGCGGGCAATGTTACCGTAATCTGCTTGCCGTTGGAGTTTTTGAGTGATTTGTACTCAATGCCTTTATACATCAGTTTACTACCGCCGCTCCATAAAGCACCTTCTGCCATTGCTATCGTCCATCCCTCGGCTAAAGACCCTGCAGCACCGGTAATGGCATTCACTTTTCCGGCATCGCCAAGGTCTGCGCCGTCCGCACCCAAATTATAGGAAAGGAGTGCCGTAGGAACCACCACCGGTTCTATCGGTTCTGTATCGGAATAGGTAACCACCGCAATGAAGCATACTTGCTTACCGCCAAAAGTGAATGTGAACTGGTTCTTGGGCAATTCCATTACTTTCATGATGTAGGTGGGGTTATCATAGTCTTTGAGGCTATGCACCGAGTCTTTGCACGCCTCGCCGTCGAACTCTTTGAGCGTACCTTTGGCAGCAGCGTCATTGGTTACAGCATAGAACTCTACCTGAGAAGCATACAGACCCTCGGGCAGCGTGACGGTGTTTTGTGCACCGTTGGAGTTTTTGATGGTCTGCAGCGAATCCCCATTGAAGAAAATCTTACCGTTACCGGCAGTCCAATTTTTTTCGGTGTTACCTGTAATTGCAATCGTCCAACCTTCGGCAGGAGAACCTGCAGCACCTGTGATAACGTTTGCGGCTTCCGGCGCAGTGCCATTCTCGCCTAAGTTCCAAGCAATAACCACTTGGTCTGCCCACAATCCTGCACTCAGCAGGGTAGCAGTTAAGAATGTAAGAGCTTTTTTCATAACATTTATCATTTATACATTTCTGAATTATTTGTTCATTTTATCATCTGACCGCTTATCGTATATTCCTGTCCGTTGCAGAGAATCACTATTTGTTCGTTGCGGAGTAGTTTGCGACATCCGCTGTGGATGGAAGATATATTCTCTATGGCTTGCCCACGCCGAACGCAGGTCAGTTTGATGGTAATGCTGGTTTGGCTGCCTGTGAATAGGAAGGACAGTGCATTCACGACCGGTGCTGCGGAGTGGTCAAAATAATAAGTTATCCACTGGTCATCACCTTCCTCTCGGTGCGTGAATCCGTATTGTTCATCGGTATAGGTTACGTTATTCCAGATATGCAGGTTCGCATCCGTCTCAAAACTATTGCAGTATCCCCGTATCTCCGCGTGTGTTACTTGGAGGTCGGCAGGAATGTGAATGGTATAAAGCACGTCTGCGGAATAACGGATGGTGTTCTGCTTTGCCGACGAATAGCCTGCCCCGCTCTCATTGGTGATGAAGAAGGCGTTATTGAAAGTAAAGGTCAAGTCGCCGCTCGCTGAGACACAAGTCTCGGCCGAAAGGGTATAGATACCATCTTCGTGCATGCTGAATTTTGCCAGCCAAGCAGGGTAATCTACTTCAATGACGCGCTGACACCATGAGCCGATATATTGATAATTGGCGCGGTTGGTGGGCAGAAGGGAGGTGTAATAAGGACATCCTTTGCTGTCGAAGGCGATAGGCGAATCCTCGTAGTTGTAGAGGAAACGATAATACATGTGCTGGATGGTGTCTTTGTAGATAGCGTAGATGGGTTGGTACGCCTTGGATGCGTCATAGTTGGCACGTGCCAACTCCTCTTCCGTATAGGTATAGGTAACGCCCTTGTAGGTATAGGAGCGTTTCTTGCCTCGAGCCTTGAGTTTGTTGAAGAACTTGTTATAGACCTGCGTGCCTGTGTTACCGCCTATCTGGATGAAGCGTCCCCAGAGGTGGGTACCTTTCTGCTCGATAATCTTTCGGTCGGGCTCACCTTGGGCGTTGGTGTAGTCCACCACGGCGTGGTCTGCTATCTTATGCGCTTCAAGCCAGTTGACTGCAGCGATGATACGCGTCTTCAGTTCTTCTGAGGGGTTGTCTATCGTCATGAGGAAAGAAAGCAGATTGGCGGACTCGTACCCTGAGATAGAGGGGAGTTCGTGCGGACGCCCCTCGGTGGGCAGATAGGGTGCGACCGTATCGTGCTGCGCACACCAGCCCGCGTAGGTACCGTCTATGTTGACCTGGCAATTGAGGATACATTGCAGTCCGCGATTGAAGGCGTTTTCACATTGCGTGCGTGTGGTGGCATCGGTGATGTTCTGGAAGTTGCCTTGGTTCGAATAGATGTCGCGCAACAACTTCATGACGTTGGTCATGAGGTCATCATTGAAAGTGATATAGTCCTGATAACCGTTGTCATTCGTCAGCGGCAGGTATTGCGACCACCCGCCACAAGACTTTTGCGCGGTGAAAATCATCTGCAATCCGCGCAAGAAAGCCTGACGATAGTGTTCTTTGTTCGTTGCTTTCCATACGCGTGCGAGGAAACGCATCTCTTGCGTGGTGGCAACGTTATCAAGACACGAACGACCGTTCTTCTCGCTGATGAGTCGTTTGTAGTCAGCGCTTGAGAGCATGTGCAGTTGGTCGTTTTTCATCCATCCGCCGTTGGTTTTCTGCACGGCAATAACCGTATCCGCTATGCCTTGCGCCTCAGCGGAGCCGTACCACTCAGCGGGCATCTGACCGCTGCATACAGCCGACCAAGAAAGGTCTCTGACGCCGGCAAAGAGCGACTGGGCAATAAGCAACGGAACGATTATGAATAATAACTTTTTCATTTGCAATAAACATGTATAACAACACAACACTGTGCTTCGCTGAAAGTCAACGCAAGGGCATCGGTCGGTTCATCGAACTCTATCACATGTGTCGTATAGACGGGATTATAATTCTTGCCAGGAAACGCATAATGGACAGGTTGTCCGTTGATGGCGCTCAATACCGATGCCTGTTCGCTGTTTGAGAAACCGTGTACCACGACGCGCACTGCCCGTTTTCCTTCGGGAAGAGCAACGGCATGCTCGCAGGGTGTCAGTTTGATGGTTCCCAAACGGGCGTTGCTGTAGTCTTTGCCTTTGGTGTTGGAGAGCATGTCTGCGGTTACGGCAATCTGCGTCCAACCTTTGGCAGCAGCCTCTGCCGCGCCGTCCGTTAATTCTTTCCATACGGGATACTCGCCGTATATAACTTCCCAACACCAGTTGCCGAGGAATTGGTATTTGAAGCGGTTGGCTGCCATGAGGGATGTACGCTGCGGAACACCCTGCCAGTCGATGATAGGCGGAGTATCTTCATAGTTGTACAGATAACGGTAGTACAGGTTCTGGAGCGTATCTTTGTAAATACCGTAAACGGGCTGATAGGCACGCGAGGGGTCATAGGATTCGCGGGCGTTGTCCGCTTCCATGTATTTATATTCGCGTCCTTTATAGACCACTTTGCGGGTTTTGTTGCGTGCCTCCAGATGTTTCACAAGGAGTTTCTGGGTCTTCTTGGCAGTCTTTCCTCCGAGTTGCACAAAGCGTCCCCAAAGGGCGTTACCGGGTTGGTCCACTATGCAACGGTCGTCTTCGCTATTCGCATTGACACACTTCTCAAGGGCTTTGTTTTCGAGTTTATGTGCATCGAGCCACGCGCAGGCATCGCTGATACATTTCTGCAACTCGGGGGAAGGGTTCTCCACCGACATCAAGAACTCCAGCAGTGCTGCCGATTCGGCGCAGCAGAAGGCGGGTAGTTCGTGCGGACGTCCTTCGGTTGGCAGATAAGGAGCCACCGTGTCGTGCTGCGCACACCAGATGGACTTGACCCCTTCGTCATCAATCTGACAACGGATGATACAGTCAAGCCCCCGCAGGAAAGCCATGCGGCATCGTTCGCGTGTGGCTTCATCGACGAGGTCTTGGAAGTGTCCCTTGTTCTCATACACATCACGGAGAATGAGCATGACATTGGTCATCAAATCGTCGTTGAAGGTGATATAGTCCTGATAACTACCCTTACCGGATAGGGGCCAGTATTGGCTCCATCCGCCACAACCTTTCTGTGCCGCAAGTATCATCTCCAATGCTCGTAAGAACGACTGACGGTAGCGTTCATCCTTATGGTAATAGTACACATGGGCGAGGAAACGCATCTCTTGGGTAGTAGCGTAGTTGTCGAGGCACGAATGGTCTTTCTTCTTGCGCATGAGGTCCAGCATCTGGTCCTCGGTCAACTTGTGCATTTGGTCATTCTTCATCCAACCGCCATTGGTTTTCTGAACAGCCATCACTACCTCGGCTATCTGGCGGGCTTTATCCGAAGCATACCACTCTTCGGGCATGCGACCTTGGCACACGTGCCCCCACTTCTGCTGCTCCAACGGCTTAGGCTCCGCAGCCCATACGGACCACGAAGCCATGACAGCCATCAGCAATATACCCAAATTTCTCATTATAACTGTTTTCCTATAATAGTATATGTCTTGCCGTCTCGAAGAATGAACAACTGACCATCCTTCATCACCTTAGTACATTGTACAGCCTCTTCTGCATTCTCCATTCCTGTTGCCGTGGCTTTATAGGTTACTGCTGCGGAAGCGGCGCCGAGGCCGCCGAAGCGGTTGGCTGCCTTGACGCTATATTGCCCCGAGACGGTAAGGGAACAGGTGGCAGCGGTAGTCTGCGCGAAGAACTCGCCGTCTTTGAATACAACATAGAGCATCGCATCCTCTACGTCATCCCATGTCATAACCGCTCCATTCAGCACCACGTTCGTCGGTGCTGCCACTTGTGCTGCCAAAGCCGCAGCGTCCCATGCGTCGGTACCGCCAAGGACATTGCGTGCCGTGAAAGCGGCAGCCTCGTCATCGGTCAGAATCGGCTTGTAGGTATTGGTGGAAGAGGGCGAGTTTTTACGACCCGAGAGGTCCACTACTGCATTGCTGCCATCGCGAGAGTCATACTCATAGAAGTGGGTCGGCAGGTCGCTCATAGTGGTCCAACCGGCTGCGGCAGGCAGTACCTCCATCGTGGTGTGCAGGAAGTTAGCACGCGGCTCGTTCTGCCACGGACGACCTAAGTAGTACGAACCGTTCGTTATTGCGGTCGCACCTTCCATGGGTTTGATAGTACAATGGTCGAACACATATCCCCAGCGGTGAGAAGCGTTGGTAGAAGGTGCGGCAATCACATTGTCACCGCGGTTCTCCAGCACAAGGTCGGTGTGGTAATAATAGTTATCACCTCCGCCGCAGATAAAGTCCACCGTTCCATGGATGGCGCAGTCCTCGAAATAAGCGCGATGACCGGTTACTTGGGTGTCTTGGTTGGAAAGCATACGCACGTTCTTCATAATGGTCTTGTCGCCGCCATAGATAGCCACTGCTACCCCGCCATTGAAAAGACCGTTGCCGTAGTCATGGGTGTTCTTCACCGTCAGGTCCTGCAGATAGAATCCGCTACGGTCGCGCAGGTTAAGTACCGGATTGCTGATACCATCAGTCTCTCCATAGAGAATCACGCCATCGCGACTCTCACCGATAAGCGATACATTATAGCACTTGAGTTGCACCAGCGATTTACCGGTGCCTACCTCCTTACCAAGGTTGTACTCACCATTTTTGATGAAGATAATCTTGCGCTCGGCTGTAGCCGCGGTGTTGGATGCATTAATCTCGGTGAAGGCAGCCATCAGTCCTTCGACAGTGCTTACTACATAGTCATATCCCGCCTTTTCCACAGCCTCTTTGGCAGGTATATTCACCGCTACCTCGATAGCCGTCGTCGTAACATTGCTATAGGTGTCTTGAACTGCTCCCGCAGCAATGGTCAGCGTGTTATTCGATGCGTACGCTAAGTCCCATACCGTGAAGTAGAGCGTAGCAGCACCGCCCTGAGCCGTTACTGTATTCCCTCCAATAGTAGCGGTTACGTTGTTGGCTATCACGCGGTCGAAGGTCAGTGCCACCACTGCATCGTTGTCGTTGATGGTAACACTCTCTGCGGTCTTCTCCGGTGCAGTAGTCGGTATCACTTTGACGGTCGTCAACTCAATCCAGCACATCGGCTGACCTTTCTTAGGCAGTTCGAACACGATATCTTTACCTGCCGTATGACCTTCTATATTGACCACGAGGTCATATTTGTCTCCCTCCGTGCTGTGGTAGAACTTGTTCTTCGTCGGGATATAGGCTGTAGCACCTTCCGAGGTTACAGATTGCAGGCGGGCGTCGTTGCCTGCGTAGTTATTGCTGCACTCCTTGAAAATCAACTGCTTGACGGCAATATCAGCCGGCACAGAGATAGTATAGGTGCTGCCGTTCATCTTGAAATACTGGTTGTAGCCGTCCAGACTCGTTGTGGTAAGGGTATAAACGCCATTCGTCCACACGCCGTCTGCGCGCTCGCCTTCGTTGTTCTTGATAGCCACAGCCGTCTCTTCGCCGGTAGGAGTATAAATGTGTACATTGTTCAGTACCAGTTTGTAGTCGCGTGTAATTGTGCCACCTCCTATGGAACCATGGATGATATAAGTGTATGTATTGCCATCTACTAACGGTTCCCCGACAGACGCGTTTGTTTCGTCAATCTGTACCGCTGATACCGTTGGTTTCGAAGTGTAGCAACTTGCCACCGTTGCGGTATAACCGGTCTCGCTGTTGTTAATATCCGTCAATACATCTACTACTACACCATCCACCATTACACCGGTCAACGATATTTCTCCTATCCGAGATACTCGATAGGTGTAGGTAGATTTCGGAGCGGTGCAACCATCATTAGGAGTCAAAGTGAAAGTAACATCCGTGTATTTGTTATGAGCCGGTACGGGAATAGTAAAGTTATTGCCGTTTTCTGTTACTACAACCGTAGCCCCCTCATCATTCACCGCCGTAGCCGTTACCGTACCGTTTTCCACGCTCAATCCAATAGTTATGTTTTCCGCTGCAAAGTTGTAGGGCAAGTAGCATTTCCAATCGGTTACATCGCCGGCAGCAGTAGTCTGTCCGTCAATCGTTGCGTCCGTTATTGCAGCCCGCGCGCCGTCAATACCAAGACTTAATACCTTGTAATTGCAGAGATAATTGGCAGTGGTAGAAACCGTCATCTTCATGGATTTGTATCCTGCTGTTATATTTCCCAATTCAAAAGAGGTTGCATTGTCCACATCTTTACAAACAGCACTGGTAATGGCAATATCCTTATTCACCTCTATGTTTCCGGAACTAAGGTCTGCTATCTGCACATTCAAAGTGCCGTCACCATAGTATTTTAAGCCGATATTCAGCGTAGCCGTTCCATCATAAGTCGCATACAACGAAGGATAATACGCACTTGCACCATTACTCATATAACCCACATTACCCGCGCTCTCCAATCTTGCGGTTTGGTATGTTCCTTTACTCAGTGTAATATCCCCAGGCATTTCATCCAAGGTGGCGAGATAAGCCGATTTATTATATACGCCGATACTGCCTAAGTTGCAAACATAACTGCCACTATTAGCAAAAGAGAACTGCAATGAAACAGTTCCTGCCGGTACGGTACCCAAGTCAAACACATGCTTCGTAACAGGAGTCCAAGCACCGGTATTTTCGATAGATACAGCACCTGTCGTGTAGATGTCCGATGTGCCATCATTCAGCGTAACGGTTACATTAGGGTTGCTGGTATTGTTATTTCCCGTTAGGAAAGTCAATACCATCTCTTGTGCGGTTGCATTAGTCAGCGTAAATGTATCCGTTGCACCGTTTTGTATGCCTCCCAAGTTACCATTATCATTATTATTGATGGTTCCTGAGGTAGAAGACTCGCTGGTAGTTAAATAATTGCCGGTAGTTAGCGGAATAGCAATTGTTCCCGCCAATAGTCTTACACTGCCTGCCAACAATAGGGCAAGCAAGAGGATTGATTTAATGTTTTTCATTGCAATATCTTTATTTGTTGATTAGTTGTTTATTCATTCTTCCTTATACCAAATCAGCATTGACTGTCGATTGACTGTCGGTTGACCGTCGGCTGACCGTCGGTATTGATAGCATTAGGGTTTGTCATTTCCAATTGCGTTGCAAAGATAACACTATTATCGCACATACGAGTGGAATAATTCACCAAAAGGTTGGAAATACACACCAATAGGCAGTTTTTACGCACAAAAGAAACGCCCCGAAGGACGTTTCTTTTGCTCTAATCGCTAAACGATTTACTTCTTGAAATACTTTACTCCGTTGAGGACGTAGATGCCAGAGGGGAGAGTGTCGAAGATATCGGCTTTTCCGATGTACGCGCCCAGAACCGTATAGATATGGTCGGACTCTCTCAGTTGCTCTTTGGTCTCCACGGTTTCAAACTCCGTTGGCGGGTTGCTGATATAGGTTTCTTTGGCAACACCTGCGGCGGTAACGATGGTTGCAGTCCGTCGGATGTCGGCGGAGGACGCTGCCAGTTCGAGGGTAACGGTGGCACCCTCCACTTCGTAGCGGTGCGTCATCTCGTTGAAATAACTGAACTGCTCGTATTTCACAGGGAAAGTAACGGTCTCCGTCTCTCCTGCTGCCACTTCCACCCGCTCAAAACCGATGAGTTTGCGATTCTTCTTACCATTCTCCCCCACGCCGTTCCAGTTAGCGTAGAGTTGCACCACTTCTGCACCGTCACGGCTACCCGTGTTGGTGATGGTTGCCGTTACTTGAATCGTACTGTCAGCAGCCACGGAAGCTGGTGCTTGGAGGTCGTTGTAAGCAAAGGTGGTGTAACTCAGACCGTAGCCGAAGGGGAACAAGGGCTCCGCTGCCTGGCGTTGATGTTTGGCTTTGCCGTAATACATATAGGTGTAGCCCCATTTATCTATGTCATAGAACATCATGCCGTTCTGATTGCGTTTGAACGGTACCGCCTCCGCTTCTTCATCGGCGCGGCAGGGCAGTTCTTCCACGCTGTTGTACCATGTGGATGTCAGTTTCCCGCTCGGGTTGATGTCTCCGTAGATGGCATCGCAGATAGCCTGTCCCTGCGCCTGACCGCCGTACCATGCTTCCATGATGGCGGGCACGCTGTCTTTTGCCCATCGGATGTCCAGCGATGAGCCGGACTCGAGCAGCAGCACCGTGTTGGGGTTGGCACGCCTCAGGGCTTTGAGCATCGCTTCTTGGTTGCCGGGCAGGGTGAGCGACCAGCGGTCGTGTCCCTCGGTACCGGTAGCATGGTCGGCAGGTTTCTCATAGTTGGTTCCCGTGAGGAAGATAACGACATCCGCACGTTGTGCCACCGCTACCGCACGCGCAATCTGTTCGTCCGTATAGATGTCATTCACACCGGCAGTAGGCGAGTAGAGATACAGCGGACCTACGGTCTCAAGGGCTGAGACGGGTTCATCCACAGGATTTGTCGGATTAGAGAACTCGAACGACTTGTAGTTGCCGCAGTAACTTTGTGTGCCGCTGAACTTCACGAATAGCGTGTGCGTCCCGTTGACGACGGTCGGGTCTATGGTTGCTTTCACGGTGTCCCAAGTCGTCCAGCCACCGGTTTCCTTGTTATTGACGGTCAGGAAAGGGGCGTTGTCTTTGCTATCCAAGATAAAGGATACTTGTCCCACCCCCGAGGATTTGGCGCCGCATGTCATAACGAAATCCGTGCACCCCTGCGTACCGAAATAGACGTTGTCGTAGCGGAAGATGTCGCCCGGTGCGGTGTTCTCGAGATTGCCTGCGCCCTTGTCATTGTTGCTTGCACCGCGTTTGCTGACTACTGCGCTATCAAACGGCACTGCGGGGATGTTGCAACTACGGGCGGTGTTCTTGGGTTCTACGAACGCCAGTTTATCCTTGAATGCCTGATACGGAGTGGTGGTATAGGTCGGCGTACCCGAGTAGTCGCCCAGCATGATGGCGTCGGCATAAGGACCGATGAGTGCCACGCTTTGCGTGGTATTGAGCGGCAGAAGATTGTTTTCGTTCTTGAGGAGCGTCATCGATTCCTGTGCTGCACGGAGCGCCAAGGCTTGATGTTCAGGGGTCTCCAAGGCGGGCACACCGCTGTTCCACGGACACTCGGAAGGCTCGAACTCACCCAATGCGAAGCGGGTCTCCAAGATTGGGATAAGCGCTTTATCTATGTCCTCTTCTGTAAGGACGACGTATTGCAGCATGTCATTGGCTTGGAACAGCGGATTTACCGCATTCACGCCCGCACGCTGATAGACCGATGAGCGGGATTTGAACTCGCAGTTGGTGTTACAGCCGGCTTTGATGGCAAGTGCCGTAGAGCGCGCTTCCATCATCACCTGCTCATCTGTTGCATCCTCGTACGGATTATGTATGGAACTGAAAGCTACTGCTTCATCCAAAGTACCAAGCGTATAATCACCAAAATATAGGTGCTTGGTGGCACGGTGAATGCACGCGATGGCAGCGCAGTCGGAGGTTACGTAGCCCGTGAAGCCCCACTCATTGCGAAGGATGTCGGTCAGCAGCATTTTGTTTCCCGAACAAGGAAGCCCGCCATGCGCGTCGGCATACCCTTTATTGTTGGCATCGACTTCCGTTGGGTCAATAGAGAAAGCGTTGTAAGCCGACATCAGCGACTTCACGTCAGCCTCCCTGACGGTAGCCTCGAATGCCGGCAGGTAGTACTCGCGCATGTTCTTTTCGGAAACGAAAGAGGTGGTCGACTGGCGCCCTGCCTCGTAGTTATTCGCAGCAAAGTGTTTTGCACAAGCCACCAACTTGAGGTAGTCAGTAGAGCGTGTGCCATCGAAGTTGGCGCCTTGGAAACCGCGAACGAAAGGTACTGCCAATTCTCCGGCTAAGAACGGGTCTTCTCCATAGTTCTCTTCCTCACGTCCCCAACGCGGGTCGCGTGCCATATTGATGGTCGGAGACCAGTAATTGAGCCCCTTCTGGGTGTCCAGATAGTAACGGCGTGCCTCATCGGCAGTTACCGATGCACACTCATACACCAATTCGCGGTCCCACGTGGAGGACATGCCTTTGGATTCGGGAAACGAGGTGGCTGCCCCCGAACGCGCCACGCCGTGGATGGCTTCGTTCCAGTACTGATAATGGGGCAGTATGACCACGGGTGCAACGCCGCCGGTATCACGGGTGATGTCCTCCGCTACGTTGTTGCCCAACTGGTCCACTTTCTCACGGAGCGTCAGTTCGTTACATAGCAACACAGCCCGCTCATGGAATGACTTGGAGGTGTCCAACCAAGGAAATCTCTGCACATCTTGCGCAGACAAAGACAATGTACAGAGTGAGAATGTACAAAGTGCAAATAGAGTGATTCTTCGCATAATGTTTTTTATTAATGATTTACGGTTAAGATTAATTTTGGCACAAAGATACTGCTTCCTGCGCTTATATAAGTGCAATAATTTGCCAAATCGGTGCAAAAACGAAAAAAAAAGAAATTATTTGCATATGTCAGATGTTTTTATTATCTTTGCACACCATTTCTGATTCACCGCCATGAAAAACACCGTTCGTAGTGCCTTTACGGGCAAGAGACCCTTACTCTTTTCATTGTTCGTTTTCTTTTTTGTTTGCACCGCTCTGCAAGCACAAGACTACTCGCTTCGTTACTATGACGAAAGCAAAGGTCTTAGTCACCATCATTCGTCCCGTGTGCTCCAAGACAGCACCGGAATGATGTGGATTGCCACCTACAACGGTCTCAACCGTTTCGATGGGTACCAGTTCATAACATTCAAATCTGAAGATGATGACGAGCCGAATATAGCCAGCGACCGTATTCGTCGCATCCTGCCGGCGAACGATAATAATCTCCTCTGTCTGATTGACGACAGCGTAGTCCTTTTCAACACGCATACCTGCCAATTTGAGTCCGTACCCGCTGAAGATAGCGAGACAGCCAAACATGTACGTATGAGATCCAATCCGGATTTATGGAAAGAGAAAAACCAATACACTACGTTAGGCAACCTTAGACTCAAAGATATTCTTTACGAATACGAGGACCGTCAAGGCAATCATTGGTTGATTGACGAACATGGTATCTATGTGGCAACACCTGTCCCCACGCGCGGCGTATGCGTGAATACAGATGAAGTGCGAGCGATGCGGCAACTCAGCGACGGGTGCATTCTTGTGTCTATACGCGGTGCCAAGCAGTTGGCTGTCTATGATAGCACGATGTGTCTGCAAGGCTATGTGTGTCCCGATGGACGGGTCAGCAGACGACCTGCCTCCTTCGGCTCACAGGTCTATTGCATCTATGAGAGCCGAGACCGACAGAGTCTCTGGATGGGTTGCAAACCCGGGGGACTGATAGAGGTAAGAGGGGACAAGGGACAGAAGACTGTGCACCATTATCCCGAAGTGCGCAACGTGTACGACGTAGTGGAAGATAAGGAGGGGAATATATGGGCTGCTACTTTCGGTTTCGGGCTCTGGTATAGGCGACATTCTGCAACCGACACTCAGCCCTCAGAATTTACCTTTGTACAGGGAACGGAAGGGATGAGAATCCGCAGGTTGCTGGTAACCGAAGACAACACGCTGCTGGCTGCCACCGGCAAGGGTTTGTTGGTTGTTCGAGACCACACGATGACGCTTCACCAACGTGAAGCAGGCAGAAAAAACTCGCTAAGCAGTAGTGCACTCATGTGCCTATCGTTCTTCAACGGGCAACTGTACATCGGCACCGAAGGCGGAGGTATCAACCGACTGGTCAGCAAAGATATTCACGCCGACCAACTGGAATTTGAGCATATCACCCAAGCCAACGGGCTCGGCAGCGACATCGTGTATGAGTTTTTGCCTTGGTCAGATAACGAACTATTGGTGCAATGCAACAACGCCTTGTCCATCCTCCATACGCGCAAAGGCAACATTATCAACTACGGCAAGTCGTTCTTCCGTTTTGTCGGAGACAAACCTTTTAACTTGGGCGAGGTGCAACCCGTTGTTTTAGGCGACAAACTGCTTATCGCTCCGCTTGACGGATTGTTGTTGGTCAACAAATCCGAACTGCGGCCCGAGACAGAACTCGTGCGCATTGCGCTGAGCAGTGTTACGCTCGAAGACCAAACGAACTACGCAGTGGACGAACTGACACACCTCACTTTATCGCCCGAAGAACGCAGCCTTGAACTCACGTTTGCTGCATTGGACTACCGCGGTACCACCGACATTCAATACCAAACGCGTTTCTACTCATCGAAGGGAAAAGAAAAGCCCTGGGGTGCACCTACCGATGTAAATAAACTTCTTGAGCAAGACCTCTCCCCGGCGAGTACATCTTCGAAGTGCGTTCCACCAATGCCCTCGGTCAGTGGCAGGACAACACACGCCGTCTCCTCATCACCGTTACACCCACTTTTTGGGAAAGCACAACCGGCATGGCGCTGCAAATCGGTTTCCTATTGCTCGTTACCATTGCCATCACTATTCAATCGACACGCATCCGCTACCACCGCAAGCAACGCCAACAAACCCTGAGTGCTTATTTGGATTTGCAGGAACGGTATTTGGCGATCAACAATCGTCCCTCGGTAGTCAACGAGAAACAGCCGGAGCCCCAACCGTCTCTCGAGATTATCGCCCCAGGTTATACGAGCGAGAACGAGAAGTTCCTCAATGCACTCCGGCAGTTTATGGAGCAAAATATCGGCAATGCGGAGATGACCATCGATGACTTGGCGAACGTAACGCACATGAGTCGTTCATCGCTCAACCGCAAGATGCACGAATTGTTCAACCTGTCGGCAAAAGACTTCGTACAGACGGCACGCATCAAACACGCGTGCGAGTTGCTGCGCGCAACCGATATGGCAGCAAAAGAGGTCGCTTACGCCTGCGGCTTCAGCGACCCCCGTTATTTTTCCAAATCCTTCAAGGCTTCCACCGGAAGCACTCCTACCGAATATCGGAATAATGGTAAGGATAAGAATAAGGATAAAGGTTGAATGGGTAAATGTCAGCGTTTAGCAGATTTCTCTCTCCATAGCGCGGTCATTTCTTCAAGCGTCTTGCCTTTGGTCTCCGGGACAAGTTTCCATACGAATAACGCCGCTACCAAGCATATCACGCCATAGATGATATAGGCAAGTGCGTGGCTGTAGTTGTACAGAGGGACAAAGGTGGACGATACCACGAAGTTACTAATCCACTGAAAGGATACGGCAATGGCAGTTGCCTGACTGCGGATGGTATTCGGGAACAATTCCGCCATGTACACCCAGCAAATCGGTCCCCAACTGAACATGAATGCGGCACTATACACCAATATGCAGGCTACCGCCACCCATGCAGGCAAAGTAACGATGTTAATGAGCGCCACACCGAGTGCGCCAAGCGCCATCAACAGAGAGCCGACAATAAGCAGCGGTTTGCGACCGAGGCGCTCCACGGTGAAAATCGCCAACAGCGTAAAGGTAATGTTTACAACGCCCATGAGCACAGTGAAAACCATCGGATTACTCACTCCCATCGACTCGAAGATACGCGGTGCGAAATAGAGCACGGCATTGATTCCCACTATCTGCTGGAATACGCTGAGCATGATACCCACAAAGATAACCAGCCAGCCATAGGTCAGCAACGGTTCCCTTTTCTCGGTCGCTGTGGCATGTATCTCAGACAAGATTTCCTTAGCGCGGGACGCTCCGTTGATACGCGAGAGTACCTTGAGTGCCTCTTCATCACGCCCTCTGAGTGCCAAATAACGCGGGCTCTCGGGCACCAGCAGAATAAGCAATGCAAAGGTAGCCGCGGGTACGCACTCGCTGACGAACATAACGCGCCAACCCACCTGTTGCGTCCATTCCACTACCGCAGGGTCGTTGACATGCGCACGAACAATGAGATAGTTGACAAAATAGACCACCAACTGACCGAAGATGATAGCAAACTGGTTCCAACTGACGAGGGCACCACGTTTGTTGGCAGGGGCTATCTCGGCAATATACATCGGGCAAACAGCAGATGCCAGACCTACGCCGATACCGCCTATGATACGGTATATGTTGAAGACCACAAGCAGCGTCATCGAAGGCACGCCTTTGGCAAGAATACCCGTCTCGGGTGCATACGAACCCCATGCGGAGATAAAGAACAGCACCCCCGCGATGAACAGACTCTTCTTGCGTCCCAAACGCGATGTAAGCACACTCGAGAGAAACGCACCGATGATACAACCTATCAGCGCACTGCTGGTTGTGAAACCGTGCCAACTATCGGTATAGGAAAAGTCGGTGGCAGAGGCAAAGAACTGTTGCAAACCCTTCTCTGCACCGGAGATGACTGCTGTGTCGTATCCGAACAGCAGTCCTCCGATAACAGCAACAAGGACGATGCCAAATAAATAGAATTTATTATTTTGCATACAGCGCAACAATTGCCTCGTACAACTCTTGTTTACCGCTGGTTTGACGCGGCTCACCTACTTTCTTGCCATACTCATAGACTTGCTCCAAAGTCAGTTTCCCCTCTTCAAACTCCTTGCCCATACCGCTATCAAACGAAGCGTAGCGGTCTTTGAGCATCTGCGGCAGCGGCGAGTTTTCCATAATCTCCACGGCATTGAGCAACGCACGCGCACAAGCATCCATAGCGCTGATATGCGCAATGAAGATATCTTCAAGGTCGGTGGAGTTGCGACGTGTCTTGGCATCGAAGTTTGTACCGCCGGTACCCAAACCGCCATTGCGGACAATCTGCATCCATGCTTGGGTCAGTTCAAAGTTGTCAATCGGGAATTGGTCGGTATCCCAGCCGTTCTGCGCATCACCGCGGTTGGCGTCAATAGAGCCCAGCATGCCGGCATCCACAGCGCAAGCCAGTTCGTGCTCGAAAGTGTGCCCTGCCAAGGTTGCGTGGTTCACCTCGATATTTACCTTGAAGTCCTTATCCAAACCATGTGCTTTCAGGAAACCGATAACGGTCTCGGTGTCCACATCATACTGATGTTTGCTCGGCTCCATCGGTTTGGGCTCAATGAGGAAAGTGCCATTGAAACCTTTGCTGCGCGCATAGTCACGAGCCATGCGGAGCATGGTTGCCATGTGCTCTTTCTCGCGCTTCTGGTCGGTGTTCAGCAGGCTCATATAACCTTCGCGACCGCCCCAGAATACATAATTCTCCGCACCGAGTTTGATACCGGCATCAATGGCGTTCTTAATCTGCACGATAGCACGGGCGACTACGTCAAAGTCAGGGTTGGTGCTGGCACCGTTCATGTAACGGGCGTGACCAAAGACATTGGCTGTTGACCAAAGGAGTTTAATACCCGTCTCCTCCATCTTCTCTTTCAGGTAATCGGTGATAGCAGCGAGGTTGGCTTCGTATTCTTCCACCGAGGCGCCTTCCGACACGAGGTCCACATCATGGAAGCAGAAATACGGGATACCCAGTTTCTGCATGATTTCAAAGCCTGCATCTGCTTTGTGCTTTGCTATCTCCACAGCGTCGGCACCTTCATTCCACGGGAACTTCTTCGTGCCGCCACCGAACTGGTCTGCACCTTCGGCACAGAGCGTGTGCCACCACGCCATCGCGAAGCGCATCCAGTCTTTCATTTTCTTACCTGCCACTACACGCTCTGCGTCGTAGTAGTGAAATGCCATCGGGTTCTTTGACTCCGGTCCTTCAAAGGGGATTGTACCAATCCCGGGGAAATACTCTTTCATGTGATTTCAATTGTATGATTTTTGAGTTAGTAGTTTTTTCCAGCGTTCATAGGCGGCGCGGTATTCGTCCGTATGCTGCGGGCGGACGGTTTGGAGCGTCTGCAGCGTGCTGAAGGCTTCTTCCGCCGTAGCGTAGATACCCGCACCGATACCCGCACCTTTGGCGGCGCCGGCGGCGCCGTCCGTGTCGTGCAACAGGATGGTGGCTCCGCTCACGCCTGCCAGCGTATCGCGGAAGATAGGCGAGAGGAACATATTGGCATTACCCGCGTGGATAGTATTCACCTTCAAGCCCATGCTTTGCATAATCTCGATACCGTACATAAAACTGAAAACGATACCTTCCTGTGCGGCACGCAAGATGTGGGCGCGGGTGTGTTGGGTGAAACTCAGACCGTGAATACTGCACCCGCGCTCCTCGTTGCACAACATACGCTCGGCACCGTTACCGAAAGGCAGCACGCTCAAGCCGCCTGCTCCGATGGGGGCTTTCGCTGCCTCTTCGTTCATCTGCGGATAAGTCAGGTCGGGTGCTATATGATGGTGTATCCATGAGTTAAGAATACCCGTTCCGTTAATGCACAGCAGTACGCCTAAACGCGGGTCGCTAACACTATAGTTGACGTGCGCAAACGGATTGACGCGCGACTGTGGGTCGTATGCCACTTGGTCAATGACACCATATACTACCCCCGAGGTTCCAGCCGTGGAAGCAATCTCACCTGCTTGAAGCACACCTAACGAAAGGGCGTTGTTGGGTTGGTCGCCGGCGCGGTACGAAACAGGGATTCCGGCGGGGATTCTCAGTAGCGTGGCAGCCTCGTCGGTTACGCAGCCTTGTACGCCAAAGGTCGGAACAACCTCACAGAGCACAGACGAATCGATATGGTAGTGCTCCAAGAGTCTGTAAGCCGGTGTTCCCGCCTTGAAATCCCACAAAATGCCCTCGCTCAGACCGCTGACGGTCGTGCGCGCACTGCCGGTCAGACGCATGGCAATATAATCGCCGGGCAACATTATCTTATGTATCCGCGCAAAGAGTTCCGGTTCGTTGGCTTTCACCCAAGCCAGTTTGGCGGCAGTGAAGTTGCCGGGCGCATTGAGCATGTGCTCTAAGCAATAATCCTCCCCCAAGGCTTCCTTTGCCGCCTCACCGTAAAGCACTGCACGGCTGTCACACCATATAATAGCCGGACGCAACACCTGCAAATCTTTATCCACACACACCAAACCGTGCATTTGATAACTGATACCAACGGCTGCAATCTGATGTTTAGCGTCGGTCATCGGACATTTGTCCAAGATTTCGGCAGTTGCCAACCGTAGATTCTCCCACCACATGGCAGGGTCCTGCTCCGCCCATCCCGCACGATGCGAGAGGATGGGCGCTTCTTGCTTAGGATAGAATGCCGATGCCACACACTGTCCGCTAACGGCATCCACTAAGGACGCTTTAACGGAAGAACTACCGATGTCATAACCCAGAAGTAACATACACAATATACGAATTTTGATTGCTACCGCAAAGGTAGTACTATTTTATGACTCATGCAACTATCGCACAAAGATAGGAGGATTATTACACCTTTTTGGCGAGAAAAAGCACCTCAAAACAAAAAACAAGCGCCACAATTACCTCAATCTACCACAGCTTGTTTATCCCTCAAAACAATACTATTTTATGATTACTCCGCCCCCACTTTATCGCGAGTTTTTCGCGGGTCTATCGCGGGTCTATCGCGGGTTGTCCGCAGGTCTCCCGCAGGTCGTCCGCAAGGCGATTCTCCAGCAAAAGGATGTACCACCTGCATCCCCGGTACTCCCCCCTTGTTATCTTACGTATATCCTACGTATATCTTACGTATATCCTACGTATATCCTACGTAATCGGGTTCACCGGTAAAAGCCTGTGTTGATTAAGAGAAAAAGTTTGTATAGATTTG
>JBJECJ010000026.1:0-15942 GCA_051870955.1 Paludibacteraceae bacterium
TTTAGAATGAACATGATTTTCTCTTAATCAACACAGGCTTTTACTGGTGAGCCTTTAACGGAGCCAACCCCCACGAGAGCATCACGAGACCAAAGTTAGCGATTAGTTAGTGATTAGTTAGTTATTAGTTAGCGATTAGTTAGTGATTAGTTAGTGATTAGTTAGTGATTAGTTAGTGATTAGTTAGTGATTGAGGAGACTATCAAGGGGCTTTATCGAACCGAGATGGAATGCTTCTTAAATGACCTTTAACGGAGCATCTTATGAAGAATTAACGAACAATTAACGGCAATTAACGGAGCATTTTAATGGTCTTTTATGGAGGTACAACAGAGGGTTTATTCGAGGGAGGCGGGTGATAGGTAGGGATAAAAAAAGTAGAGCCATAAGGTGTTATGACTCTACGGATAGGGATGACCCGCGAAAGACCCGCGAAAGGTCCGCGAAAAAGGGTGGTGTGGCTTGGGCGGCTATAGCGTCTTCTCTTGCTCCTCGAGCAGGCGCATTTGGGCGCGGGTGCGGACGAGGTTGTGCTCGGGGTACTGAATCTTGTAGTAGGTGTCGCCGTTCAGGTAGTCGGTGTAGAAACGCACCGCCTGCATGTAACTCATGCGTTTGCAGCCGTAGGGCAGCAGGTCGCGCTCCGTGTCGGTGAGGAAAGTCGCCTCTTTGAGGTAGCCCTCCTTGTAGGCGTTGTATATCGCCATGTCCACATGGATACGGCTCAGGTCCGGGTCGTCCTCGTCGCCCGTGTTGGCGGCGGTGCGCATGAAGTCGCCGAAGTCGCTGAGTACATAGCCCGGCATAACGGTATCCAAGTCCACGATACACATGGGGTTGCCCGCCTCGTCGAAGAGCATGTTGTTCACCTTCGTGTCGCAGTGGTTGATACGCTTGGTCAGTCTGCCCTCTGCGTGCAGTCGCTCGGCGAGGCACATGTCGTCCGCGCGCCGCTCGATGGCATCGAGGATGTCGCGCGTCTGCTCCAAGCGCTCGCCGCCTTTCGCTGCCGCCTCACGCAACTGCTGCAGGCGGAACTCCATGTCGTGGAAATGGGGGATAGACTCCACCAGTTGCTCTGCGGGCAGGTCTGAGAGTTGGTTCTGGAAGCGCCCGAACGCCACGCCTGCGAGGTATGCCGACTCGGGCGTTACGCGCTCCTGCGAGCGCGCGTTCTCTATCAGCACATACACGCGCCAGAACTCGCCCTCGGGGGTACGGTAGTAGAGTTGGCCGTCCTTGGTGGGCACCAGCCGCAGCACCTTGCGCTCCACGTCCTGCTCGCCCGCCTCCACCAGTTTGGCGCGGATATGGCTCGTAACGCGGTGGATATTCTGCTGCAAGCCCTCCACGTCGCGGAAGATATGGTGGTTGATACGCTGCAGGAAATAGGAGGGTTCGCCCTCGTGCAGGGCGGGCAGCGTGTAACTGTCGTTGATGATACCGACCTTCAGCGGGCGCGGCTCGCCCACCTGATTGGGTATGGCAAATTGACTGATGATGTGGTTCATAATTGCATGTTTTTTTACTCCGCTTCGCTCCGTGTAGGAAACTGTCGTGTAGGAAACTTCGTGTAGTTAACTTCGCTTCGCTCCGTGTACAGCATGTAGCGCTTCTGTACATTTACTTTCTTACAGCCCGTAGGGCTAACTTACACGCAGTTTCTCACACGCAGTTTTTACAGCCCCAAGGGGCTTCCTTACGCGCGCAAGCGCTTTTTATGCAAACGGGATATGGTATTGTACGAATGCCTCGATAGCCTCGTAGTTCGCCAGTCCGAGTGCGGCATAGAGTTCGGCGGTAGCGTGGTTGCGGTCTTCGGCGCGCTGCCAGAACAGTCGCTCGTCGTCGCCCATGAACGGTGCGGACTCCATCTGCGACTGGTGCTTGAGGATGGTGTTTCGCTTGAAGCGCAACTCCTCAGGCGACATCGGCACTGCCATCTCGATATAGTCCATCTCCCATTCCATCCATGCGCCGCGGTACATCCATACGCGGCAGTCCTTGAGCCATGCCTCGGTGTCTTTCAGTTCGTCGATGGCTGCCAACACAGCGTCCAAGCATACCTTGTGCGTGCCGTGTGGGTCAGCCAAGTCGCCTGCTACGAAGATTTCCTGCGGCTTCAACTCCTGCAACAATGCTTTCACGATGTCGGCATCTTTCTGGCTCAGGTTGCCTTTCTTGATGGTGCCCGTCTCGTAGAACGGCAGGTTGAGGAAGTGGATATGGTCGGTGGGGAGCCCCATGTGGCGGCATGCCGCTGTTGCTTCGCCGCGGCGTATCAGTGCCTTGAGGTCGAGGATGTCGCGCGTGTCTTGGTCGCCCGTCTTCTCCGCGAGCAGGAAGTTGACATACTCTTGGTATTTCTGCTCGATGGTGTCGTCTGCCATGGGGTGCAACTTTTGGAAGCCGCGGATGAAGTCCATGAAGCGAACCACCTCGTCGTCGCAAACGGCGATACAGCCGCTGGTCTCGTATGCCACGTGCACGTTGTGTCCCTGCTTAATCAGGCGTGCAAACGTGCCGCCCATCGAGATAACATCGTCGTCGGGGTGGGGCGAGAAGATAAGCACGTCTTTCGGGAAGGGTTTTGCGCGCTCGGGGCGGTCGGTGTCGTCCGCATTGGGCTTGCCGCCGGGCCAGCCGGTGATGGTGTGCTGCAGGTCGTTGAAAATCTTGATGTTGCAGTTGTATGCCGAGCCGTGGATGGTGATTAGTTCGCTCAGTCCGTAGTCGTTGTAGTCGCGGTTGGTCAGTTTGAGGATGGGTTTGCCGGTTTGTTGGCAGAGCCATACGATGGCGCGGCGCGTCAGTTGGTTGTCCCACTCGCAGGAGGTTACCAGCCACGGATGGTGTATGCGGGTCAGTTGGGTAGCCGCGCTCAGGTCGCAGAGCACCTTTGCGTTCGGGTGCAGTTGGAGTGCCGAAGCGGGGCATGCAGCGTCCGTCGGTCCCTCCACAGCATCGTGCAGCGGCGACGCTTTGTGCTCGCCCCATGCCACGAGGATGACCTCTTTTGCGCGCAGGATGGTACCTACGCCCATCGTGATAGCGCTCACGGGCACTTGCTCCAGCGTGCCGAAGGTGTTCTTCGCCTCATCGCGGGAGATGTTGTCCAGAATCACAAGGCGCGTCTGGCTCGAGGGGGCGGAACCCGGCTCGTTCAAGCCGATATTACCGCAGCGACCGATGCCCAGCAACTGCAGGTCCACGCCGCCGAACTCTTGTATCTTGCGCTCCATGCGACCTATCATAGGCATGATATCGCGCTGGTCCATCATGCCGTCAAAGGCGAACACGTTCTCTGCCTTGATGTCCACTTGGTCAATCAACTGCTCTTTCAGTTGTGCCAAGCAGCCTTGCGCCGCGTTCTGCAAGGGGTAGTACTCATAGGTGTTGAAGAGCACCACGTTACGGAAACTCAGGTTCTCTTCTTGATGCATGCGTACCAACTCGGCAAACACGTCCGTCATCGTCCGTCCGGCTACTACCGACAGCACGAACTTCTCGCCCTCAGCCTGACTCTTGCGAATCTTCTGAGCAATCAACTGCGCCAGTTGGATAGCACCCTGGCGGGCATTCTCATAAATGGTGGTGGGAACTTTCTCCATACGACTGATGCGGCTTAACTCCAGCACATCGTCCGTCTGATAGAGTTTGGAAGACACGCGCGAAAGCGAAATCTGGGAAGAAAGGTTGTTTTTCATAAGTCTTATAAGGTATTTGATTGTTGTTTCTGCCCGCAAAGTTACGAGAATTTTCCCACTTGTGCAAATACAAAAAGGTCTTTTCTGCCAAAAAAGAACCTAATTCCGTCCAATGGACGATTTTAGACCTGTGCCGAGCCGTTTTTTCACCCTCGGCGATATCTATATATGGTACGCGCGACCCGAGAAAATAACCTCCACCATTGGCTAAATTTGCATAATTAAAAAAAATGTAGTATCTTTGCGCTCCAATTATCAATCGTAAATCATGTTGTCTTCTCTCAATCCCGTTCAGCGTGAGGCGGTGGAATACATCGCCGGTCCCGAGTTGGTCATTGCCGGCGCGGGCTCGGGCAAGACGCGTGTGCTGACCCACAAGGTGGCGTACCTCATGCAGCAAGGGCTGCACGCGGGGAACATCCTTGCCCTCACGTTCACCAACAAAGCCGCCCGCGAGATGAAGGAGCGTATCGTCCGCCTGCTGCCCGACGGCGACGCGCGTTACCTCTGGATGGGCACTTTCCACAGCATAGCCGCCCGTATCCTCCGCACCGAAGCCGAAGCCCTCGGCTACACCCGCGACTTCACCATCTACGACACCTCCGACTCCAAAGCCCTCGTCAAGCGTATCCTCAAAGAGCGCGAACTGGATGAGAAAATCTATAAGTTAGGCAACGTGCTGGCGAAGATTTCCGCCGCCAAGAACGCACTCATCACCCCCGAAGAGTACGGCAAACGCACGGACATCTACCGCCAAGACCGCGAGCAACGCATGTATGAGATGCCCGCCGTCTATCACTACTACGAGCAGCACCTCCGCGCCGCCAACGCGATGGATTTCGACGACCTCTTGGTGAACCTCTGCCGCCTGTTGCAGCAAAACGAGGCGGTGCGCACGAAGTACCAAGACGCTTTCCAATATGTTTTGGTGGACGAGTACCAAGACACCAACTACGTGCAGTACCTCCTTGTGAAACTCCTCGCCGAGCCGACGAACATGGTCTGCGTGGTGGGCGATGACGCACAATCTATCTACTCGTTCCGAGGTGCGGACATACGCAATATCTTGCAGTTTCAGCACACCTATCCCAACGCACGACTCTTCAAACTGGAGCGCAACTACCGCTCCACGCAGACCATCGTGCAGGCGGCGAACTCGCTCATCAAGCACAACGAGCACCAAATCTACAAGGAGGTCTATTCCGAGAAAGAGAAGGGCAGTGCCATCGACCTCATCCGCTTCCCCACCGACCGCGAGGAAGGTGATGGCATCGCACGGATGATTCAGCAGGAGGATATCGCCCTGCGGCACTATTCGCCCGAAGATATTGCCATACTCTACCGTACCAACGCCCAGTCGCGCGTCTTTGAGAACGCCCTGCGGCAACTCAATATACCCTATCGTATCTATGGCGGCACCTCTTTCTACCAGCGCAAAGAGGTGAAAGACACCATCGGCTACTTCCGCCTTGCCGTCAACCAATCCGATGATGCTGCGTTGCAGCGTGTCATCAACCTCCCCGCCCGCGGGATAGGCGAGACCACGGTCAAGAAAATTGCAGATTCCTCCCTATTGAACGGGGTTTCTATGTACGAGGTATGTGCGGAACCTGCCCGCTACGGGCTGCCTGTGAGTGCCGCAACCGCCAAGAAACTGACGCTGTTTGCCGCCATGATACAGCGCTTCAGCGAGCGCACGGAGCAACTGGATGCCTACGAGTTCGCCGACATGGTCATGCGCGAGTCGGGGCTTGCCACCACGGCGGCGATGGATAAGACTGCCGAGGGCATTGACCGTGCGGAGAACATGGAGGAGTTGCTGGGTAGTATCCACGAGTTTGTGGAGACCTACGGCGACGGTGCTTTCGCCGTCCAAGAGGCAGAATCGTCTCAAGAAACCCCGATGAAACCGAGAATAATGGACTTTCTGGCAGAGGTGTCGCTGCTGACTGACCAAGACGAGAAACTCGATGACCATACGCCGCGCGTAACGCTTATGACCGTACACGCCGCCAAGGGGTTGGAGTTTCCCGTGGTGTATATCGTGGGTATGGAAGAAAACCTCTTCCCCTCGCAGATGAGTGTGCGTCCGCAGGAGATAGAGGAGGAGCGCCGACTGCTCTATGTGGCTATCACGCGCGCCATGGAGGTATGCCACCTGTCTTTCGCCCAACAGCGTTTCCGTAACGGCAAGACGGAGTTTAGTTCCCCCTCGCGTTTCCTCGGTGAAATCGACAGAAATTGCATCCATATCAACGCCCCGCGGACTACCGGCTATGGTTACATCAATATGTATGGGGTACCTCGAACTGAACCAACTCAGCCGCAGTTCTCGTATGCTTCATCCGTACCCTCTTCATCCGTGCCTTCTTCGTCCGTTGCTTCTCCCCGCTGCCAAGTGCTTGCATCCCGATTTGTCGGGGTAAGTGCAGCCAAGTCAAACACGCTCTCGCAGTATAAGGAGGGCGACCGCGTGAGCCATCGCACCTTCGGCAACGGTACGGTCGTTCGTGCCTACACCGACCCCGACAGCGGCAACGACAAGATAGAAATACTCTTTGACCAACACGGCACCAAGACCCTCCTACTGACTTATGCCAAACTGGTTTTCATTAGATAATCAAAAGATTAGCAAATTTTCGGAATAAGTTGACCGTTTTTTCGATTTTTTGGTTATTCCGACAAAAAGCCGTACCTTTGCCGGCGATTTTGCGGAATAATGCCTATGAAAGAACATCAACCCATCCCCCGCGGCGGCATCGGATACCGCGTGTTTAAGCACTATGTGCGGTTTCTGCACAGCCGCGTTTTCTATAAGAAAGTCTATTATATCGGCAAAGAGAACATCCCCGAGCAGGGTGTTCCCGTGGTGTTTGCATCGAACCACCAGAACTGCGCCTGCGACCCGCTACTGCTCTTACTTGGCTTAGAGAACGAGAGCCATCCCTACGTGGTGGCGCGCGGCGATGTGTTCGGCAAGAGTGCGATAGCGGATAAGTTCTTCAATTGGCTCGGCTTGGTACCTGCCTTCCGGCTGAACTTCGATGGCGCAGAGGCACTACAGAAGAACGAGGCGATGCTCGCCACCACGGAACAGAAACTGTTAGAAGGCAACCGACTGATTATCTTCCCCGAGGGCGGGCACCAAGATAAGCATTACCTCGGCGAGTTCTCTTTCGGCTACACGCGACTCGCCTTCCAAGCAGCAGAGAAGGCAAATTTCGAGAAGGACATCGTGATAGTGCCCTGCTGCAACCACTACTCCGACTATTTCGAGGCAAAGACCGAAGCGCTCTATCGCTTCGGCGAGCCCGTGCACCTGCAGCCTTACTATGCACTCTATCAGACCAAACCCCGCACCGCTCAACGCGAAGTGAACAAAATCGTGCGGCAGCGTATCCAAGAGATGATGCTCGACGTGCAAGATGTGGAGAACTACGATGTGGTGGAATGGACCCTCTTCAACTCCCCCTACAAGGGGGAGGGTGAAGAGTTACCTTCGTCTATAGATACTAATCTTTCCCCCTCCCTCTGTAGGGAGGGACGGGGTGGGTCATCTTCTCTCCCTCTCCCCGCGCGGTTGGAGGCGGAGAAGGCGGTAGTGGCGGCGTTGGCAAAGGAGAAAGCCGAGCAGCCGGAGGTGTTCGAAGCACGATGCAAGGAAGTGAGGAACATCCTCGCCGAGTGCAAGAAACACCATTTGGACTATCGCAACCTGCATAAAGGCAGCGTCTGGCGTGCCATCGGATATACTCTGCTGAGTCTGCTGATACTGCCCGTATGGATAGTGTCGCTATGGCCGAACATCCTGCTCTATACCCTGCCATTGATGTTCCTAAAGACAGATAAGATGTTCACAAACACGTGGCGAATTATCCTTTCGGTAGTGGTTGGTGTTCCGTTTTTCCTACTGCTGACGCTGTTTGTAGCCGGTTTTGGCTTCGGATGGTGGTGGCAGGCGGTGGCATGGATTTTGCTTTATCCCCTCACGGTGGACATAGCATGGTACGGCTGGAAGCACCTCCAACGCACCGTGCAAGAGTGGAAAATGACGACCCACCCCAGCCCTCCCTACAAAGGGAGGGAGTAAAAAATTACTTTCGTCTAACTAAACTAATTTCCCCACTCTCCCTCTTTGTAGGGGGAGTCGGAGGGGGTCCTCTAAATATGAAACGAGTAGTAATAACCGGAATGGGCATTTGGTCGTGCTTGGGGCATAACCTTGATGAAGTACGCGATGCCTTGTACAATGGCAAATCGGGCATCATCTTCGACCCGATTCGCAAAGAGATGGGCTTCCGCTCGGCGCTGACCGCCAAGGTGGATATGCCCGACTTGAAGAAAGAGTTGAGCCGCTCACAGCGCGTCTATATGCCCGAGCAGGCTAAGTACGCCTACTGCGCTACGGTGGAAGCCCTGCGCAACGCGGGTATCGACCAAGACTATCTGAACACCCACGAGGTGGGACTCCTCTACGGCAACGATAGTTCGGCAGACCCCACCGTCCGCGCCGTGGACACCATGCGCGAGAAGCACGACACCACGCTCTGCGGCTCGGGTGCTATCTTCCAGTCGATGAACTCCACCGTAACGATGAACCTCGGCTGTATCTTCAAGTTACGCGGTATCAACATGACCGTGTCGGCGGCTTGCGCCAGCGGTGCACACGCCATCGGCTTGGGCGCACTGCTCATCCAGACGGGCTTGCAGGACATGGTCGTTTGCGGTGGCGCACAGGAGGTCAACCCCTTCAGCATCGGCTCATTCGACGGTATCAGTGCCTTCTCCATCCGCGAGGACGCACCTGAGAAAGCCTCCCGTCCTTTCGACCGCGACCGCGACGGACTGGTGCCCGGCGGCGGGGCGGCTACGGTCATCATCGAGGAGTATGAGCACGCCGTGAAGCGCGGCGCACCCATCCTCGCAGAGGTGCTCGGCTACGGCTTCTCCGCCAACGGAGACCATATATCCTCGCCCAACGTGGACGGTCCGAGCAAGTCGCTCCGTATGGCGATAGAGCGCGCTGGCATAGACATCCGAGAGATAGGCTATATCAACGCACACGCTACCTCCACCCACGTGGGCGACACCAACGAGGCGAAGGCTATCTACAACGTCTTCGGCGACCAACGCACGGAGGTTACCAGCACCAAGTCACAGACGGGACACGAGATGTGGATGGCAGGCGCAAGCGAAATCATCTACTCCATGCTGATGATGAAGAACGACTTTATCGCCGCCAACCTCAACTTCGAGAACCCCGACGAAGACAGCGCCAAACTGCTCATCCCCGCCACCCGCGTAAGCAAGCATTTCGACACCTTCTTGAGCAACTCCTTCGGCTTCGGCGGCACCAACGCCACGCTGGTAGTAAGAAATGTATGACCCACCCCTACCCTCCCTACAAAGGGAGGGAGTAAGTAAAATTACTATTGTATAACTAACACTAATCTCCTAACTCCCTCCCTTTGTAGGGAGGGGCGGGGAGAGTCCTAAATTTATTTTAACATGACAAAGAATGAAATTATTGCCAAAGTAAACGAAGTATTGGCAGAAGAGTTTGAGAAAGACGTAGAAGAACTGACCCCGGAGGCAAACATCAAGCAGACGCTTGAGTTGGACAGCCTCTCGCTGGTGGACATGGTAGCCCTTATCGACAACGAGTTCGGCGTGAAGATTGCAAACAGCGAGTTGGCATCTATCCCCACTTTCCAAGCGCTGTACGACTACCTCGATAGCCACATAAATTAAGACGAAAGATGAAGGATAAAGGATAAAAGACTAAATAGTCCCGACTCTGAAAACTCCCCCGCCCTTTGGGAGGGGGCAGGGGGCGGGACAATAAAGGAGGTGCGGTCTCCAGGCCGCACCCTCAAAGTAGAAACTTTTTAGTCCTTCATCCTGTGTCCTTAATCCTTCATCCAAGAACACTATGCTATTCCAAGGCGAAGAAATCAAGCAACTGATACCCCAGCGGGAGCCCATCATCATGGTGGATATATTCACGCTTGGGGAGCAGGCAGACGAGGCGGCAGCAACCGGATTGACAGTTGCTGCCACCAACATTTTTGTACAGGACAACCATCTGCGTGAGCCCGGCATCATAGAGCACGTGGCGCAGTCGGCAGCCGCGCTGGCGGGCTACACCACATTCCGGCAAGGCTTGCCGCCGCAGTTGGGCTACATAGGTGAGATAAAGAAGTTTCATATCCATCGTCTGCCCTGCGTGGGCGACACGCTGCACACCACCCTCCGCGTGCTCGGCACCGCCATGGGCATCACCCTGCTCGCCGCCGAAGTCCGCATAGCCGACGAGGTGGTCGCAGAAGGACAGATGAAGATATTTTTGAAAGGATAGGACCCACCCCAACCCTCCCTACGAAGGGAGGGAGAAAGATTAGTTTCTAAAGTCGAAGGTAACTTCTCACCCTCCCCCTTTGTAGGGGGAGTTGGAGGGGGTCCAAACCAAGTATTATGCTTAACTATTATCACATATTATCTTCCGACATCACCTCCGATGAGGGTATGTTTCGGGTAGCGTTGAATGCCGACTGCGAGGTCTATCAGGGGCATTTCCCCGGGGAGCCTATATCCCCGGGCGTATGCAACATCCAGATGATAAAAGAATGCGCGGAGCGGTGCTTGGAGGAAGGGAGACCCTCTAAATCTCCCTTAAAGGGAGACTTATTGGCTCCGACAAGTCCGAACGTACCGACCATGTTGCTGAGCCATATCAAACAATGCCGACTGACGACTCTGGTTACGCCGCAGCAGCACCCCGAGGTGGAGGTGCACGTTGCCATCCTCAGCCGCAGCGAAGACACCATCACTTTCCGCGGCACCATCGGCAAAGGCGAAGAGGTCTATATGGAACTAAAAGGAGAGTTAAAAGGATAAAGGAATAAGGACACAAGATAAAAGACTAAATAGTTTTATTGAATCAAGGATAAAGGACAAAGGATAAAAGACTAAATAGTTCCGACTCAGAAAACTCCCCCGCCCCGCTTGCGGGGAGGGGGTAGGGGGCGGGGAACTTATAGACAAAAGTAATCCGCCTTTCATCCTTAATCTGAACAAACGAACGTAATAGGTCTTTCATCCTTCATCCTTAATCTTTCATCCAAATAGACGAAGGTAATCAGTCTTTTATCCTTTATCCTTCATCCTTTATCCAAACAAAATGTCATCCATCATCATCATAGGAGCAGGGCTGGGAGGGCTGGAATGCGGCTATATCCTTGCCAAGAAAGGGCTACAGGTTACCGTCTTGGAGCACGATGCGCGTGTCGGCGGCTGCTTGCAGTCGTTCCGCCGCGGCAGCACCCTTTTCGATGCGGGTTTCCACTATGTGGGCGGGCTGGCGGAAGGGCAGCCCTTGCACCGTATCTTCTCCTATCTGGACCTGCTGGACCTGCCGTGGCAGCGGCTGGACACCGACTGCTTCGACGAGGTCATCATCGGCGACCGCCGTTTCCCCTTCGCGCAGGGGCATGAAGCGTTTGCCGAGCGGCTGGCGGACTGCTTCCCCCACCAGCGCGAGAACCTGCGCCAATACACGCAGTTTCTGCAACACGTGGGCGAACATGTCTTCGACCCCTTGCAACCTGATTATCAGGGCAATCCGCTCTTCGGCGAGTCTGCCTACGACTGGCTCTTCCGCACCATCAGCGACCCGCTCCTGCGGCAAGTCTTGTCCGGCACGTCGCTCAAGATGGAACTACGGGCGGACACCCTGCCGCTCTACACCTTCGCGCAGATTAACGACTCGTTCATACAGAGCGCGTGGCGCCTGTCGGGCGGCGGGCAACAGTTAGCAGACCGCCTGCGCCAAGGCATTGAGGCGATGGGCGGGCAGGTGCGCACACGGGCGCAGGTAACGCGACTGATGGAGCACAACGGGCGTATCAACCAAGTGGAAATCAACGGCGAAGAACGTATGCAAGCCGACCTGTTTATCTCTAACACGCACCCTGCCATTACGCTCAACCTCATAGACGACTGCCCCGCCATCCGCAAAATCTACCGCCGCCGTATCGCCGCGCTGGACAACACCGACGGCATGTTCACCGCGAACATCCGCCTCAAGCCCAACCTATTGCCATACCTGAACCGTAACCTCTTCATCCACCGCGAGGGAGCCGACCTGTGGCAGAACCCCACCGACAGCATGCTGGTGCATTTCTACCCCGACGCGCACGCGCTGGACATCCTCACGCCCATGCGCTGGGAGGAGGTGGTACCGTGGGCGGACAAACCCCGCGGCAGACGCGGCGACGACTACGTGGCGTTCAAGGCGCAGAAGACCGAAGACTGCCTGCGGCGGGTGGAGCCGTTCCTCCCCGGCTTGCGAGAGGCCATCGACCGCGTCTATACCTCCACGCCGCTGTCCTACACCCACTACACCCTCACGCCGCGCGGCTCGGCATACGGCATCCGCAAAGACTGGCGCAGCCCGCTCACCACGGTGCTCACGCCCCGCACACCGCTGCCCAACCTCTTCCTCACGGGGCAGAACCTCAACCTACACGGCATCCTCGGCGTCTCCATGACCGCCCTCATGACCTGCAAAGCAGTGGTCAGTGCTCAGTGATTAGTGGTCAGTGGTCAGTGGTAGTGCTTAGTGGTCAGAGCAGTTCTCAGAGCAGTGGCATGTTAATTGTTAATTGTTAATTGTAAATTGTTAATTGTCAAACACATGTTCGCATTAGTTACCGGCGGCAGTCGCGGCATAGGTCGCGCAGTAGCCCTCCGCCTTGCACAAATGGGCTACCGAGTAGTTATCAACTATATGTCCAACGACGCGGAGGCGGAGAAGACGCTCGCCATGGTGCGCGAGGCAGGCAGCGATGGCGAGTTGCTGAAGTTCGATGTGAGCGACGTGGAGGCATCGCGCCTCGCCTTAGAGGGTTGGCAGAAAGCGCACCCCGACGACTATATCGAGGTGCTGGTCAACAACGCAGGTATCCGCAAAGACAACCTGCTCGTCTGGATGGAGCCCGAGGACTTCACCCGCGTGCTGACCACCAACCTCTGCTCGTTCTACAACGTTACCCGCCCGCTCATCACCCCGATGATTCGCCACAAATACGGGCGTATCATCAACATGGCATCGCTCTCGGGTTTGAAGGGCTTGCCCGGGCAGTGCAACTACTCCGCCGCCAAGGGCGGACTCATCGCGGCGACCAAGGCGCTCGCGCAGGAGGTAGGGCGCAAGAACATCACGGTCAACGCCGTCGCGCCGGGGTTTGTCAAGACCGATATGGTCGAAGGGCTGGACGAAGCCGAACTGAAGAAGACCATCCCCATGAACCGTTTCGGCGAGGCGGAGGAAATCGCCGCGCTGGTAGGCTTCCTCGCGTCCAAAGAGGCGGGCTACATCACGGGCGAGTGCATCTCCATCAACGGCGGCTTGTACTCCTAACAACTGCTCCATACCTTTTCGACTGCTTGACAACGCTCGTCAGGCAGTTTTTTTGATGTCTTCTCGATGTCTTTTCGATGTCTTTTTGATGTGTACCCTCAATGTATGTGAGATGTATGCGAGAGGTACCTGAGAGGTGTGTGAGATGTATGCGAGAGATATGCGAGAGATATGCGAGAGGTACCTGAGAGGTGCAGGCAGTTGTCCGAGAACTTCCACCCACTCCCACGAGAGCATCCCGAGACCAAAGTTAACGATTAGTTAGTGATTAGTTAGTGATTAGTTAGTTATTGTAGGGACTATCAAGGACCTTTATCGAACCGAAAAAGAATGCTTCTTAAATGGTCTTTAACGGAGCCATTTAATGGTTCTTTACATGGTCTTTAACGGAGAACATAACGACAATTTAACGGAGAACCTGACGACAAACAGATGGACTACCTTCGCTCCCAAAAACATGTTTCCAACCATAAAATGTATTTTTCCCCGCCGCAACTCTTGCACAATTCGGAAAAAAGCAGTACCTTTGCCCACGAAATCGAGTAATCGGTTTCGTATGGTCTTTCCTGTTTGCCCCCGTCTTGTGCAGGACAAACAGTGTACATATTGATAAAAGCGTTTATTGACGCTTTGCGTTTGGTGGCTCGAAAACTTCGCAACTTTTCTGCCTTACACTTCAAAAACAAAGTGAACAATAGATGCTTACGGATATGGTGTTTACCATATCGCATTTGCGTATGCAGGTGCGTTATGTTCCCATATCAGCGTAGGCTTCTTGTTGTTTATTTAAGTGTAAGGGCAATGCGAAGGCCTCGAGTTACGAATAAGCAACTCGAGGTCTGCGCTTTTTGTATGTGTACTCTATGCCGTGTAAGCAATATCAACAAATCAACATAAACTATTCACTAAAAACCATTACAATTATGAGAAAACGATTCCTTCTCCCGCTTTTGGTGCTCCTCATGACCACCCTAAGCACCCACGCCTACGACTTCCAGTCCGGCGACCTCTACTACAACATCACGGGTGAAAACACCGTAGAGGTAACCTACCAAGAAGCAAGGAGTGAAACCAACTACCAAGGTCTGACCACCGCCACCATCCCCGAAGCCATTACCTACGAAAACACTACTTATTCCGTAACAAGCATTGGAAATGGTGCATTCAATGGTTGCTCCTCCCTCACCTCCATCACCATCCCCAACTCCGTAACGAGCATTGGAGACCAGGCATTCTACCGTTGCTCCTCCCTCACCTCCATCACCATCCCCAACTCCGTAACGAGCATTAGGGAGAGCACATTCATTGAGTGCTCTGCTCTTATCGCCATTGATATTCCCACCTCCGTAACAGCCATTGAAAAATATGCATTCGGGTATTGTACTGCACTCACCTCCATCACAATTCCAAACTCGGTTACGAGCATGGATAAAGGGATTTTCCAGGGATGTTCCGCGCTCACCACTGCCGTCCTCCCCAACTCCCTAACAAGCATTGAAAGCAGTGTTTTTGACTACTGCACCTCCCTCACCTCTATCACCATCCCCTATTCCGTAAAAAGCATAGGAAGTAGGGCGTTTAGAAATTGTTCCAGTCTTACCTCCCTAACCATTCCCAACTCCGTAACGAGCGTTGGTAGCAGAGCCTTTGAGGATTGTTCCAACATCCAATCCCTAACCATTGGCAGTTTCTTAACCAGTATTGGAGAACGTGCTTTTGACGGTTGCTCCTCCCTTATTTCACTGGCAGTAGAAAGTGGTAACACGGCATACGATTCCCGCAATAACTGTAATGCTATTATTGAAACGGAAACCAATACACTCATTTTAGGTTGTCAATCAACTACCATCCCCAACTCCGTAACAAGAATTGGAGACTATGCGTTCAATGGTTGCTCCTCCCTCACCTCTATTACCCTCCCCAACTCTGTAACTAGTATTGGACTCTATGCGTTCGGTAGTTGTTCCGCCCTCACCTCCATGACTATTCCCAACTCCGTAACAAGAATTGGAGGCGATGCGTTTAGCGGTTGCTCTTCTCTTACTTCAGTCAACATCCCCAACTCTGTAACAAGCATTGGAGACTATGCGTTCCGTAGTTGCTCCTCCATCACCTCTATCTCTATCCCCGAATCTGTAACTAGTGTTGGAAAAGATGCCTTCGCGTATTGCTCTACACTGACCGCTGTAATATGGAATGCCAAACGATGTGTTACAGAAGAGTATAGTAGCCCTTTTGAAAAGATTAGTTCCCAAATCACATCCTTTACTTTCGGGAAAGAAGTGGATTCCATTCCCGGTTATTTGTGCCGTGAAATGAGTAGCCTTACCTCTGTAACCTCTTTGAGTTGTACACCACCCGTATGCGGATATAAGGTCTTCTACAATACACCAAGTGAAAAGACATTAACTGTACCGGGTAGCAGTTTGGACTCCTACAAGAATAGTAGTACTTGGGAAAACTTTACTTCATTTGGGAAGTGCCTATCTGTTTTCGTCCAGTCATCCGATTCCACTTTGGGCATTGCACAGATAGACCAAGACGTGGATTGCGATAGTATTGCCATCATCTCTGCGACCTGTAACTTATTTACACATCAGTTCACCCAATGGAGCGACGGCAATACCGACAATCCTCGTACTATCAAACTCACCCAAGACACCACCCTTACTGCCGAGTTCGGGCTGGCTTATTCCGGCAAGTGCGGAGACGACCTCTACTGGGCATACAGCAACAAAGAAGTGAAAATCACAGGTACGGGAGCCATGTACAACTACACCGACAGCACCATGCCGTGGACTCTCCTGCGCGACA
>JBJECJ010000027.1:0-15738 GCA_051870955.1 Paludibacteraceae bacterium
ACTAATTTTCAATAAGTCAAAGAACAATCTCAAAAGTTTTAGTGGACACTATTGTTTTTGCACCCTAATTCAAAATGGAACACAAGTTATGAATCAAGGTCATTATGTTTTTAGTCAAGTTGTCAAGTTTCTGCCCCGTCGTTATTTTGAGCGTTTAGTATCCAATAGCCCTGATCGGATGCAAAAGTGGTCTTTTACACATTGGAATCAATTGTTAGTACTGATGTTTGGTCAGTTGTCGGGTTGCCAAAGTCTGCGTGAACTGACGGATGTACTAAACGCTCACTACAAGAAATCTTATTTCCTCGGTTTCGGGCAACAACCTGCTCAACGAAGTACGCTGTCTCTGGCGAATACTCTTCGCGACTATCACGTCTTTGAAGCCTTTGCGCAACACATGGTACATTGCGCACAGCGTGCGAGAATAGATACAGCATTTGAACTAAAAGGTCGCTTTTATGCGTTCGATTCAACCACAATAGACCTTTGCATGACGTTGTTTCCATGGGCGAAATTCCGTAGGCATAAGAGTGGTATCAAACTACATACCCAACTGGATATAACGACTTCTATTCCTGTATTCTTTCACTTGACCAATGCCATGGTACATGATGTGAATGCGATGGACTTAATATCCTACGAACCGAACGCTACCTACGCGTTTGATAGAGGTTATTGGGACTTGAGTAGATTGTTTCAAATCAACACATTAGGCGCATATTTCATCATTCGAGAGAAGGGAGCACCACCATTTGAGATTCTTGAGGGCGAGGAGTTGTTGGAAGGCGAAGATAATGTCATGAGTGATCAGTTGGTGCGCTTTGTAAGGAAAAGTTGCCGAGAAAAATACCCTGCCTCGATTAGGCGAATTGTGTATTATGCGGAGGAGTTAAAACGGTGTTTTGTCTATTATACCAATTGCTTTTGTTTACCTGCAAAGTATATTGCATTGCTGTATAAGTATCGATGGAAGGTAGAATTGTTTTTTAAGTGGATAAAGTCTCATTTGAGTGTCAAGTCATTTTGGGGCTATTCGGAGAATGCCGTTCGAATACAGATTTACGTAGCAATCATCACTTATTGCACAGTAGCAATATTGGTTAAGGAGTTGAATATAAGTCAAAGTCTCAATGAAGTGCTGAGGGTGATTGGGAACTCACTGCTGACGAAAGATAACATTGCAGAACTTTTTAGCAGACCTATTGCAGACCCTTTGGAATTAACCATAAAACACAACGACTACGCAACGCAATTAGAACTCGATTTTTGAAGAATATTACTCGTTAATGTTTTTTAATGGACAGTAGTGATATCATTTATTCTTCCCTTCAGTTCAACTCTTCTAACATGACCTCTATCATGAATCGTTCCTCTTCTTTTTGGGTGCACTTCTTCATTTGATTTAATAAATTTCTTAATACTTCCTTGATATGCTTTACTTCCTCCCGATTATATACTTTTTGTAACTGCTCTATAATACTGATCCATTTATAGAATTGAGTTTCACACTTCTTAATATCACATGAGGTTTCATCATAATAAGATTTAAAAGTTTTCACAATATCCTCTTCGCTATATTTGTATGTACACGGAACAGACGATGGATTTTTCATATTGTTGTTAAAGTCTGAAACAGATGTTACTTTATATTCCAGCATACGGTTCATCTCTTGCGCCTCTCGAAATAACACGGACCTCGCTTGCGGTTCCTCATGGTCTGTAAAAATAAAATAATAATTACGGTGCACCGGCAAATGAGTAGATAGTATAGTTTTAGTGTGAGTAACTTTATTTGTCAACTCCGTCAAACTAATATTATCTCCACGTTTATATCCCATTCTTAATTCTACTATCATCACAGCAGGATGAACTAACAAATCACCTCTCTTCTCTAATGCTATTCCTACTACGGCATCACCGGTGCATACCAAATTACCACGTTTTCCTTTATGAGTAGCTTTCTCATAGGAGTCTATATCTAAAGCATCTATATTCACATTTGTGAAGTAGTCCTTCCCGCGATAATCCCTTTTGGAGATCTCACTCAAAGTGGCAGGACAATTCTGCCATAACGGATGCCTCTGCAAATACTCATTGTTAATTATCAGCACTTCCATAATCCTGAATACGAGAAATAGCAATATTAAACGATTTAAATATCTCTGTTACCTCAAATCCCAAATTCTTATACTCATACTCATACGGATTTGTAGTTTGATATGCTTGATAAAAAGTTATCATCTCCTTTATTCCCTCTTTATCTCCGATGGACTGAATAGCAGCCACCATATCCGGATTATGACTAGCGAGTAAAATTCTAACTCCTAATTCCTTTGTTAACAACACCAATATACGCGCAAATGATACGATCCATTGCGGATGTAAGTGAGCTTCCGGTTCATCTATAATCAATAGTGTATTTTTATTTAAATATCCATTCTCAAGCAACCGAATGATGTATGCAAACGACTTTATTCCAGTGGCTGCTTCTGATAAAGGAATATCTAAATCATCCTCTCTCACATATCGCAAATCTTCATCACTCATATCGTCTTCTTCTATTCTAACGGATCCATGAATGATATGTTGTATTCTAAAAAGCATCTTCTTCGTGTCTGTAGACAAGCTACTATCACTATTTTTATTTAGTATTTCCGATAAACTTTCCCATAATGTATTATTGGATGAATACCCTACAGCCATAGGAGTATCTATATATATTGTCCGTTGTAACCCTAAGAGATGTCCAAATGTCTTTTTCTCAAGAATCTGAACTTTATCTTCTAAAAATTGAATATTTAATGGTCTTTTTATTGACTGATCATAATGTTCTGCTATATAATCATAAAGATTATCTAAAGATCGATTTTTAATTTTCTTTAAATATTCATCATAAGACGCATCTATACGTTGTTTGTATTTATTGACAAAATCTTTAAAATTGAATTTTTTAGCACCATCTATCTCCAGATACAACATCAAGCGTGCCAAACGACTATTTGGACGATTGGTTTGCTCTACGCTTGATTGGATATAATCTCCTACTCGAATTACAATATCTCTTGCCTCCTGCACAATCATTGCCACAGCATCCTCATTCGGATATTCTATTGATTCTGACATATTATCCCAACGTTGGATAGACGCGGGAATATTATTATCGCTCATACGTGTATCTCGAAAGGCCATCTTGAAATCAAATAAATGCATATATATCTCTCGCTGCAAATCCGAGTAAGCATACTGCTCATACTTTGAGATGACATCAACAAGATAATATAACCATCTGGTAATGGTACTTTTTCCTGCGCCATTTTCTCCGGCTAAAACTGTTATACCATTTAGCTCAATGTCGGCCTTGGAAACAGCTCTATACTGCTTTAATGAAAATTTATACGAATTCATATTCAAAAAAATTATATATCTTATAATCTCACACTACTTGGAATATTCACCATTCTATCAGCAAACATCCGGGTGTTGGTCAAATGATCTGTTTCGCAGTTTTCGAACATCGGTAAACGGTTCATAAGTTCCCAGATCGGGCGAGTCATGACGCCGTTGTCGTTGGTGTATTGCAAGAAAGCTTGCTGTTCTTCGCGATTAGGTAGTAACACCGCGTTCAGCCAATAGTTGGAGCGGGTATCCTCCGGTACCAGAAATAGCTGACGCGCCTTGAATTTCTTCAACTCATCCAGCGCATGTTCTTTCGCTTGCTCTGCCGGCACTTGCCCTTTTCCAGTCTGTATCTGATATGTGTTGAGGCAAATCAACTTCTCCAGCAGAGACATATCATCCGACATATACTAGTGCAGTTTCACTTCGCCACTAAAGCATTAAAAAATCTGCAAACTCACAGGTATTATGCTTTTTTATACAAATTTCAATCCAATAGGGCATTCAGATAACCACCACAAACATCACCATAATAATCACCTAATTTGCCATGGCTCAAATTGATCACGAAGGGAGGAGTATGTCATTTCCACATAATCGGCATATTTAAATACCCTAATTCCCCATTTCCCGCATATTTAGTATATTCACTTCCAGTATCAACTACAGACACTGGTATCAATACTTCGCTATTATCAAGAAATTTCACATTCGGCACATGGAGAATTGGTTTAACATAGTATGTTCCTGGCAGCAACATTCCCTTTGGAATACTTGCATACACATCTTCCGATATACGCGTCAACGGATAATGGGAAGTGAACAAAGGAGATTGATGGTAGTCAAATAGTGTAAAACTCAAAGTTGCGTTGTCAATATAATTATTTATCCCCACACCAAAATGAATTTGAATATTCTCATCAAAAGGAACATCAGTTATCACATTCCCATTCTTTCCACATAAAGCAACCTCTTTAATAAACATATCATTATCACTTTGGGCATTCTTATATATTGTTGAGGAAGCATTGTCATCTATGTATCGAGATATACAACTCCGCACATTCCCCATATATGCAACTTGTCCCTTCGAAAGCAATACTCCCGTTGTACACAACTGAGCGATGGACCCCATATTATGGCTGACGAAGAGGACGGTGCGGCCTTCGCCTTGGGAGACGTCTTTCATCTTGCCGATGGCTTTCTTCTGGAACTCAGCGTCGCCTACGGCGAGGACTTCGTCCACGACGAGGATTTCGGGGTCGAGATGGGCGGCTACGGCGAAGCCGAGGCGCACCATCATACCGCTGGAGTAGCGCTTCACGGGGGTGTCGATATAACGCTCGCAGCCGGAGAAATCCACTATCTCGTCTAACTTAGCGGCTATCTCCTGCTTGGTCATGCCGAGGATGGCGCCGTTCATATAGATATTCTCGCGGCCGGTCATCTCACTATGGAAGCCCGTGCCGACCTCGAGGAGGCTGGCGATACGTCCGCGTGCGCGGATGGTGCCCGTGGTGGGGGCGGTAACCTTACTGAGGAGTTTGAGCAGGGTGCTCTTGCCGGCGCCGTTCTTGCCGATGATACCTACCACATCGCCCTGCTCGACCTTGAAATCGATATCACGCAGCGCCCATACGTACTCGCTGTCTGCTTTCTGCGCACGGTCGTTGACGGAACCAATCTTCAAATAGGGGTCTTCGCGGCGAAGGATACTAGTCTGCCACCAACGGTTGAGGTCGTGGGCGATAGTGCCCGTGGAGACGAGTCCTAAACGATACTGCTTGCCTACATGGTTAAATTCTATTGCTGTGGACATGGTTTACTTGACTATTTTACTGTTTACTATTTGACTATTTGTTCGCTTCTTTCATGTAACAACACACGTGATTACACTATTCGGGCACAAAGTTACGACTTTTTTTTGAATTACACAATAGAGGTACTCTATTTTACAAATTTTTAGGCTGACTCATCCATTCAAAATTGAGTTATGTCGCCCCTTCGGGGCTTATGTGGAGGGGACTCTGCATACGTAGGGACAAGTCCCTACGCTGGATTATGTCGCCCCTTCGGGGCTTGCATTTAACAAACTACTTGGGTCAATTCTTATATCATTACTTTTTTTATTTAGGCAGGCGCTTTGTTTGTGGGACAGAGATGGAATGCGGCGCGGGTGAAGAATACGTGTTTTGGACAATTCTTAGATTGTCGGTTTGGAAGCAGGCAGCAGGCGGGGCAAGGCGACGGGAAAGTCTCAGGAAGGGCTCGAAAAAGGTTCGAAAAAGGTTCGAGAAGGTCTCGCTTATGTTACGGTAATGTTCCGATAATGTTCCGATAATGTTCCGATAATGATTTGGAACTGTATCGGGGAGATTTCGGTAGGATTTCGGCAAGAGAAGCGCCCAAAATCGGGTCGATTCGGGGGCGTAAAAAGGTGCAATAGCGTATGCGTAGTGAGGCGGTTTTTGCGAAATTTGGACAATTCTCTATTTGTGTTTGCGGGAGCATTCTACAGCCTCACACAAAGACAGAACGCACACGCATGAGGAAGACTCAGCGTGTGCATTGTAAGCGTTGGCAGTCTGTGTATAGGCTAACCTATCGGATGAAACTGGTTCGTTGGCGGGGTTGCTCCGGTTCGGGGTGGGGCTGTGTGGCGAATGCGCGGAGCATCCACGCCATGTTGCGAGCGAGGGTGCGCATGGTCTGCAAGCCCTCCAAATCCTGCGCGGCTTCGCCTTGCGCGCCGCCGTGGACACTGTTCCAATACTGGGAGGGAACAACGGGCATGTTGTTGATAGTGAAGTACTTATTCAGTCGGTCGAACGTAGCGCTTGCACCACCGCGTCGGCAGACGGCGACGGAGGCTGCGGGCTTGTAGGCAAGGAGCGGCGCGCAAGACTGGAAGACCCTGTCGAGCAGGGCACAGAGCGAGCCGTTGGGACCTGCGTAATAGACCGGCGAGCCCACCACGACGCCGTCAACGCCCTCTTCCAAGGTTTGGCGGATGGTATCGTACAGGGGGTCGGAGAAGCAACAGCGCCCCTTGGTCTTGCAGGCACCGCAGGCGATACAGCCGCGCGTGGGTTGGTTGCCGAGGTGGATAGTAACTGCGTCAACACCCTCCGAGCGAAGGGTGTTGGCTATTTCTTGCAGAGCAATGGCGGTGTTGCCGTGCTCATGGGGGGAACCGTTTAATAGGAGGACACGCATATTCTAATTAGGAATTAGGAATTGGGAATTAGGAATTAAGAGGGCATATGCTGTAGTATTGAGTTATGTCGCCCCTTCGGGGCTTGCTTTTTTGGGCTATCCTTGTTACGTAGGGGCGAGCCCCTACGCTGGTTTATATCGCCCCTTCGGGGCTTGCGGACAACATACTACAATTCCTCTTTATCGGCGGGTGCTGCCGCCTCCTCCGGAAGGAGTGCGGGTGCTGCCGCCGCCACCACCACCGTAACTACCTGAGGTGCGGGTGCTGCCGCCTCCACCACTGTATGTGCCCGAGGTGCGGGTACTGCTGCCGCCATAACTGCCCGAGGTGCGGGTGGTTGACGAAGAGGGGGTAGAGGTACGTGTGGTCGTGCTGCTTGACGTGCGGGTGCTACTGCTGCTTGTGCGGGTAGTCGTGGTCGTGCTACTCGTGGTTCTCGCAGGGGTGCTACTGCTCGTGCGGGTCGTGCTGCTCGAAGTGCGTGCAGGAGTTGCGGATGAAGTACGGGTAGTCGTAGTCGTCGTTGTCCGCGTGGTCGTTGCAGAAGACGGGCGTGTCGTGGTTGTTCCCGCCCGCGACCCTGTCGGGGCGCCCCCCGCAGTTGTTGTGCGTGTAGAGGTGGTTCCCGCCCGCGACCCTGTCGGGGCGTCCCCAGTGGCTGCGGTGTTGGTACGCGTAGAGGTCTGCGTGGCACGTGCTACGGCGGTGTTCTGACTACCGAAAGTGCGGTTGCTCGTGGCAGTTGCCGTCCTCTGCGAGGTCGTTGCGGTACCTGCCACTCGCTGCGAAGTGGAGACATTGGTGCCACCTGCTACACGCTGCGAGGTCGTTCCCTGCGGTGCTCTGGCGGGAGCAGTGCCTTGGGGCGTTCTGCTTGAGGCTGCGAGCGTGGCAGTGCGCGTGGAGCGCATGTCGCTTGCGTTGCGCATGGAGGGATTGCGTTGCGAGAAAGAGCGTTGGGGATTAGCCGCAGCGTAGTCGCGGCGAGACACGGTCTGCCTCATGCTACCCATCGCCGGTCTGGGTTCGCGCCCCGGACGGAAACTGCAATAGTGGCTGTGGTGGTGATGGTAGGCATAGCAGTGGTGCCAATAGTAATCATACGCCCAGACGCTATGTGCATACCACCAAGAGGGGTAGTAACCCCAATACCAAGGCGAGGTGTAGGCGTACCAATAAGGACCCCAGAACCAATCGTAGATGACGGGTTGGTAGATATACACAGGCTCGATGATGTAGTTCGTGCCGTAGATATACTCGTCCCCGACGATTTGGACGGTTACCTTGTCCGCCTCGTCCTTCTCAATATATATAGATGCCACATCCTGGTAGATGTCTTTCGCCAAGATAGCCTGCAAGACGACGAGGCGTTTCTTGCCTTCTCCCACTTCGACCACACGGATATAGTCGATGTCGCCATCGCCGTTCAGGTCAAGGTTGCAAAACGCCGAGTCGGGGTTGTTGAGCAGGGACTCGAACTCCTCCAAGTTTTTGGCTTGTGCAAAAAGTTTCGCTACTATCTTCAGGTCAAGCCCCTCTGAGATGTCAGCACTGTTCGCCGTGACGGTAATCGTCTCGTCGGCGTGTACGGCAAAAGTCGTCATCAGCATTGCCGTAAGAATCAAAGACAATAGACGTTTCATAGTGTTAAACTTCGTGTTGTGGAACTCCGCTTCGCTCCGCGTTGCAAACTGCGTGTCGGGAACTTCGCTTTGCTCCGTGTTAATAATTGACAATTGTATCACAAAATCCGTGCCAATCACACTAAATGCAAGTCGTGGTGCATTTTTTCTTTCTTTGTGCGCATGTATCGGAGGTTGTAGGGGTTCGGCTCTATCTCGATGGGCAGGTTCTCCACAATCTCTATTCCGTAACTCTCCAGCCCGACCCGCTTCACGGGGTTGTTGGTCAGGAGTCGCAGTCTGGTAGCCCCCATCTCGCGCAGGATTTGTGCGCCCACGCCGTAGTCGCGCTCATCGGGTCGGAAGCCGAGATGGACGTTTGCCTCCACGGTGTCGTCGCCCTGCTCTTGCAGTTTGTAGGCGCGAATCTTATTCATCAGTCCGATACCCCTACCCTCTTGGTTCATATAGACGATGATACCCTTGCCCGCTTGGTCAATCATCTGCATGGCGCGGTGCAACTGCTCGCCGCACTCGCAGCGCATAGAGCCGAACACATCGCCCGTCATGCAGGACGAATGGACGCGGCAGAGGATAGGCTCGCCCTCCTGCCATTCGCCTTTCACCAGCGCCACATGCTCCAGTCCGCTGGACATGTCGCGGAAAGGCGTGAGCATGAAGTCGCCATAGGCTGTGGGCAGCGAGACGGTGTCGCCACGGTGGACGAGGGAGGAGGTCTGCGGCGCAGCGGGCACCTCCTCCGCAGGCTGCTCAGCCGAGGCGGTGTCGGTCGCTCCATGCTGCAAGCGATAGGCGATAAGGTCTTTGATAGCGATGATTTTCAGGTCGTTCTCGCGCGCCACCTCTTGCAGTTGGGGCATACGCGCCATCGTGCCGTCGGGGTTCATGATTTCGATGAGCGCCGCCGCAGGATACAGCCCTGCGAGTTTCGCCAAGTCCACCGCCGCCTCGGTGTGTCCTGCCCGCTGGAGGACACCGCCGGCACGCGCATAGAGCGGGTTGATATGCCCCGGGCGCCCGAAGGTCTCGGGCTTGGACGCGGGGTCAGCCAGCGCACGGATGGTGGCGGCACGGTCGGCAGCCGACACGCCCGTGGTGCAGCCTTCCAACTTATCCACCGTTACCGTGAACGGCGTGCCGAGCATGGAGGTGTTGTTCGCCACTTGGTGCGCCAAATCCAGTTCGGCGCAACGGTGCTCCGTGATGGGCGCACACAGCACGCCGCGACCGTATCGGAGCATGAAATTGACTTTCTCGGGCGTGATTTTCTCGGCGGCGATGATGAAATCGCCCTCGTTCTCACGGTCCTCGTCGTCCACTACAATCACAAACTTTCCGTTGCGGAAATCTTCTATGGCTTCTTCTACTTTGTTCAACATATCTTTATTTGACAATTTGACAATTTACTATTTTACAATTACTTGCAATGACTTACTATTTCTAAGTCTCCCTTTAAGGGAGATTTAGAGGGTCTTTTGCGGCGCAGTTTGCGGGCAAGGCGTTTGACTTGCACCACACCTCTCTCCCACACTTTCAGCCACGCTTCGGGGTTGAGCAGGGCAGCATCGGTGGCGGCTTTGTAGGTCAGGAAGATACCTATCGGCAGCAGGATGAACGAACTGAGCCACATACCCGCCCAGCAGGGCCACAGCGCCTCGCGCGCCATCTTATACCCCGTATTATCAATAATATAATAGATGATAAACATGATGACCGAGATAATCACCGGCACGCCGAGCCCGCCTTTGCGGATGATGGCCCCCAAGGGTGCACCGATAAAAAAGAATATCAGGCAGGCAAAAGCCAGCGTGAACTTGCGGTAGAGTTCTATCTCGTGCTTGCGTATATACCGCTGATTATCATCGAGTAAGAGTGCGTTGTACTCCACTTGGTCGCGCTGCGCCGTGGCTTTCTCCACCGCCACGCTCATCACGTTGCGCTGCTGCACGGGCGTCATGTGCGCAAAGAGCGAGTCCACATCGTACTGCCTCTGCTCCGCCACCTCCGGCGCTATCAACTGCCGTCCCTCCTTGCGTTCCCGCCCGAAATAGCGGTTGCTCACCAAGTTACGGCTCTGCTCGCGGCTTTTCTCGTGCGCCAGCACCTGCACCGAGTCTATCGACTGTACCAACTGCACAAAGTTCTTCGACACGTGTTGGTCTTGCAGCACCGACTCGTCGTAGCGGTTGAACTCCGCGTCAAAATCTATCAGCATCTGCTTCTGCGCAAAGGTCTCCCGCCGATACGGCACGTTCTTCTGCGTCTTCGTGGCGCGCTGCTGTTGCTGACTCAGGTTCTCGAACGACTCGCCGTTGTAGAGACGCAGGACAAGGTACTTCTTGTCTTCGGAGAACGCCAGCCGCCCCGAGTCCGCCACCATCACCGTAGCGTTCTGAAAACCATTGGAATAGTCGTAAATCATTAGGTCCTTGAGCATGCCCGTCTTCGGGTCTTTGTGGCGGACGTAGATGTTGTAGCCCTTGATGCCGTCGTAGAACTCACCCACGGGTATCTCCAACTCCGGCGATTTCTGCCTGAGCGAGAAGATGAGCGCCCACAGTTTCATCTGCGACTTCGGCAGCACGTTGTTCGAGAAGAAGAACGCCCCCACGCAGATGAACGCAATGGCAATCGTCAGCGGGCGCATGATGCGAAACAGCGATATGCCCGCCGCTTTCATGGCGGTCAGTTCGAATTTCTCACCGAGGTTGCCGAACGAGATGAGCGATGCCAACAATATCGCCAGCGGCAATGCCAGCGGCACCACGCTCGCCACGGCATAAACGAAGAACTCCGCCAGCACACTCACCTCCACACCTTTCCCGACCAAGTCCTTCACGTGCATCCACACGAACTGCATCAGCAGGATGAAGATACAAATGAAGAAGGTAGCCACAAACAGCCCAAGAAAATTCTTGAGCAGATAGATGTCTATTTTCTTGACGATTTTCAAAGGAAAAAGCGTTAAAAATTTTCGCGGGTCTATCGCGGGTCTGTCGCAGGTCTATCGTAACATTACCGCAGGTCTCCCGCAGGTCGTCCGCAGGTCGTTCCCCCTCCCTTTCGGGGTCCCCACAAGCAACGCGCAGTGGGGTGAGTTTAGGGAGGGACGAGGCGGTCCTGTTTTTTAGATGGAATCAAACACCAGCGGCAGCAGGTCAGCGGCAGAGCGGAAAATCAACGTCTCGTTCGTGCCGTAGAGCAGCACCTCCATCGGCTCTTTGCCGCGCTTCTCCGTCTCCACCATCACCTGTCGGCATGCGCCGCAGGGCGAACCGGCGTTGGGCAGGAAAGCACCCTCGTGGAAGCAGGCTATCGCCAGCCGCTTCACGGGTTCATCGGGATACTCCGCTCCCGCGGCAAAAAGCGCGGTGCGCTCCGCGCAGAGCCCGCTCGGATAGGCGGCATTCTCTTGGTTGCAGCCGCGAACGACCACCCCGTTGCCCAACTCCGCTGCCGCTCCCACATGGAAATGCGAATACGGACAATAGGAACGCTCCGTCTGCTCTTTGGCTACCGTTATCAGTCGTTGTTGCTCGGGACTCAGTTCATCCCATTGGCAGGCACGCACCTGCGCCTTTATCTCAAACTCTTTCATGGTTTAGTGTACCCTTGTGCTAAATTGCGCACAAAGGTACACTTTTTTTTCGAGATATACAAGGGAACGGCTGTTTTTTATTGATTTTTAACGCCTTCAACCCTGCCTATGAGCAAAATTTGAGAACGGCTTGCTTATCCTTTCGGGCAGCGGATTCATGGATGTGTGTAAGTCGTTATTTCTTATAACCTAACTCTATCAACAGTTCATCGGCAAGGTATTCGTCGCTGAAACAATGCATGTCAGCCACTCCGTTGCTGATGAGGTCGTAGGTTGTGGAATCGTAGAACTTGCCCAATGCCTCTTCATACGAAAGCCCAGCCTGCTCCGCAAAGAGTTTCACAATGCGGGCATATTTCATTTGCAATATCGCGGGATTTGCTTGCATGATTAAAGCCTTTGAGAAGATTTGAAATGAAGATACTTATCCAATACCGCTTGCGAGGTGATGCATATTTGGTGGTTCGGCTTTTTCTCCCGCAGCGCGCCCAACGCTTGTTCGCGTGTGTAAATGCCTGAGAAATAAAGGTCTATCGTATCAAAGACTTGGTCATCGGCTATACCGCCTTCCACAATATCATATGGCTCGTGCGGCAAACCTTTTCGACAAGCAGTAATGAAATCCAGCCACTCGCCATCATAGGTAGCAAAGACCTTGCGCTTGCAATCCGGACATTCTTCATCAAACTGATAGATGTTCATAATGGCTTTCTGTCCGCGTCTGATAAAACGCTCGCCATACCGTTCCGCCTGCGCACGTAGCGGTGTGAGGTAGAATCCGATACCGAAATCCAGCCGCGGGCGTGAATGCTCTACATCAGGGTGAAGGATTTCTGTATATGAGGTGTGGTATAGAATCATAACTTTACGCCTTTTTGCTGCATGAGGGAAACCAAATCATCCACTATGTATTCTTTTGAGAATGAGTGCAATACATCGTAACAAGGCACGATATATCCGTTTATCATACCTGCGTCCTGCATGGCATGATACACCTCCTTTGCGCTTTTGTTCAGATACGAAGCCACGTTATTGACGCAAAAGATAGTAAAACTCAGTATCTTGAAATCCATACCACTAAGTCTTTACAACTTCCGAGGGCAAAGGTACTGCTTTTTTCTGAATTGTGCAAGTTTTCCAACTAAAATCCGACACTATCTGCAAACACATGCCATTTACGCAAGGCAGAAAACAACCATCAAAGAAGGGAAAGACGCCTTCAGCCCTGCCTGCTGCTTAATGCTGATGGTGTTTCTCGGGCTCCTCGCCTACCAGTTCCGCTGCGCGGGAGAGGGCACCGTTGATATGGTCGCGGATATTCTGCCTACCAATCATCTCCACCAAGCCCGCTTTCTCCAGCGTGTGGAACACATGGTGGTTCACGCCCGACAGCACCAACTGAATGCCGCAGTGGCGCGAGCGCAGATAGAGTTGCTCCAAGTTATGAATACCCGTCGAGTCGATGAACGACACCTTTCGCATGCGGATGATGCGCACCTTCAAATCGTCTTGCCCGATGCGGCGGCTTATCTCGTCGAACTTATTGGCGATACCGAAGAAGTACGGACCGTCTATCTCGTACACATCGGTGTGGTGCGGAATATGGAGCATGGCAAGGTCATCGCCGTGCAGCCGCACATCGTTGTTCTTCGACGGGTCGAGTTCATGGGAGAACGAGCGGATGACCGTCGCCTCGTTGGTGCGCTTGATGAAGAGGATGACCGCCAGCAGCAAGCCCACCTCGATAGCCACCGTCAGGTTGAATATCACAGTCAGCACAAAGGTAACCAACATCACGATGAAGTCCGACTTCGGCGCGTGCGCCATCCAAAGGAACGAGCGCCAGCCCGACATGTTGTAACTGACCATCACCAGCACGCCCGCCAAGCATGCCATCGGAATCATCCCGACCAACTCGCCCAAGAACAGCAGCACGAGCAGCAGCACCAGCGCGTGCACGATACCTGCCACGGGCGTGCGTCCGCCGTTGTTGATGTTGGTCATCGTGCGGGCAATAGCCCCCGTCGCGGGGATGCCGCCGAAGAACGGCACTACCACGTTTGCCACGCCTTGCGCAATCAACTCGGTGTTGGAGTTGTGCTTATCGCCAATCACACCGTCTGCCACCATCGCGGAGAGCAGGGACTCAATGGCCCCCAGCATGGCTATCGTGAACGCCGACGGGAACAGGTCTTGCACCAGCGAGAGCAGCGTCTGCCCCTCCGCCAACTCCAGCGATGGCAGGTGCGGCGCAGGAATACCGTGCGGCAGGGTGTAGAGGTCGGCAATGGTCGTGATTCCCTCCACACCCGCAAAGCGCTTGAGCAGCCATGCCACCAGCGTCATCACCACGATGGCGACCAGCGAACCCGGGATTTTCTTGCTCACAAAAGGCGTGGCGATAATCAACGCCAGCGACAAGATACCTATCCCGAACGCCCACCAGTTCACATCTTGCCAATGCTCGGCGTAGCACATCCACTTGTGGATGAAGTCTGCAGGCGCATCGGTGATACCCAGGCCGAAGAGGTCGTTCATCTGCGTGGTGAAGATGGTTACCGCGATACCCGCCGTGAAGCCGATAATTACGGGATAAGGCACGAACTTGATGACGTTGCCCAACTGGAACACGCCCATGAGAATCAGCAGAATACCCGCCATGATGGTGGCTATCAACAAGCCCGCCAGCCCATGCTGCTGGATAATGCCGTAGATAATCACGATAAACGCGCCCGTCGGACCGCCTATCTGCACCTTGCTCCCGCCGAATGCCGAGATGATGAAGCCCGCGATAATCGCCGTAATCAAGCCCTCCGTAGGACCTACGCCCGACGAGATACCGAACGCGATTGCCAGCGGGATAGCCACGATGCCGACGATGATACCCGCCACCGCGTCTTGCAGAAAACGCTCCTTGTTGTAGCCTCTCATGCCCGTAAACAACTTCGGAGCAAACACTTCCTTAAATGAGAAAAAATTCTTCATACCTAACAGACTGTGTATCAATTAACAATGAATAATTAACAATTAACATGCCACTGCTCTGAGCACTCTCCACTCTAAACTCTCAACACTAATCTCCAAGCACTAAACTCTCAACTCTAAACTCTCAACACTCAACTCTCAACACTGAACTCTAAACTCTCAACTCTCAACTATATCCTCACCCTCTCGAACGTGTTCACTTTCGCCTTGTCGTAGGGCGCATGCACTTTGATGTAGTTCTCCGTGAAGCCTGCCATCATCCCGTCTTCGCGTTTTCCTTCCCACAGCACCGTCGCCTCTTCGCCTCGGTGCTTTGCGTAGAACGCCTGCAACTTCTCGTCGCTCACCGCATGCAGTATCTTGCTCCTGCGCTCGCGCTCTTTCTTGGGCACCACATACAAGTCCATCTCCAGCATGCGCGTGTTCGCCCGCTCCGAATAGGTGAACACATGCAACTGACTCACATCCAGTTGCTTAACAAACGCCAAGTAGTCCTCCCATCGTTCCTCGGTCTCGCCGCGCACGCCCACCATACAGTCCACGCCGATGAACGCATTAGGCATCCGCTCGCGGATATGCGCCACCCGCTCGGCGAACAACTCGCGGTCGTAATGCCGGTGCATAATCTTCAGCACCTCGTTGTTACCCGACTGCAAAGGGATATGGAAATGCGGTGCGAAATGCTTGCTGCTCGCCACAAAGTCAATCACCTCGTCCGTCAGCAGGTTCGGCTCGCAAGACGAGATACGAAGACGGTAGGGTTTGGACGAAGGATGAAGGACACAGGATGAAGGAGTTATTACCTTTGTCTCTGAGTTCTCGGTATAATGCTTTTCTACCGTCCGCGACACGGTCGGGACGTCCCCAGTGCTATTTAGTCTTTCATCCTTTATCCTTAA
>JBJECJ010000028.1:0-15425 GCA_051870955.1 Paludibacteraceae bacterium
GATTATTAAGAAACCATATCCGAAAATCTGTAAACCTTTTTCAGTACAAAACAAACCATACGGAATACACTCGGCAATCACCCAACAATCACCCAACAATCACCCAAGAATCACCCAAGAATCACCCAAGATGGTCTGCTTGTTGACTCGGAGGAGGCTGGGAGGGGAAAGAGAGGGGAGAGGGAGGGGGGAGGGGAGAGGGAGGGGAGAGGGAGAGAAGAGGGAGGGGACTGGGAGGGGAAGGTGGGATTTCGGAGGTTTTCAAAAAAGGCTCAAATGGATTTTGGCAATGATATACATGTTGACCCAGCGATTCAAAATAGAGTTATGTCGCCCTTACAGGGCTTGCAAGGAGGGAGCATCCCGTATTCGTAGGGTTGCACCCTACGCTAATCTATGTCGCCCCTTCCCGACAAATCGGGATAAATCTCGGCTATCGTTTGATAAATAATTGGGGGCAACTCGTATATCATTACCTGGATTTTTCTAAGAAAAAAAGGAAAAGGCTTGCGTATATGAATTATTTTTTGTAATTTTGCGCACTATTTTGTGCCGGATATGAAAGAAAGTGAGTTTACACAAGCCGAAGAGCAGATGATTCAACGCGAGTTTGAGGCGTTGTTGGATGATTATGCGCATACGATGCACAGACAGAAAGTGGAGTTGATAACGCGCGCTTTCCATTTTGCCAATCAGGCTCACCACGGCGTGCGCCGCTTGAGCGGCGAGCCGTACATGATGCACCCGCTGGCGGTGGCGCGTATATGCGTGAAAGAGATAGGGTTAGGGAGCACGAGCATCTGCAGCGCACTGCTGCACGACGTGGTGGAAGATACGGACTACACGGTGGAGGACATAGAGAACCTGTTCGGGGAGAAGATAGCGAAGATAGTGGCGGGTCTGACGAAGATTTCCGGCGGGGTGTTCGGCGAGCATGCGAGCGAGCAGGCAGAGAACTTCCGAAAGTTGCTGCTGACCATCTCGGACGACATACGCGTGGTGCTGATAAAGATAGCCGACCGGTTGCACAACATGCGCACGCTGGGTTCACAGCCGAAAGAAAAACAATACAAGATAGCCGGGGAGACACAATATATATATGCGCCGCTGGCACACCGCTTGGGCTTGTTCCCGATAAAGACGGAGTTGGAAGACCTGAGTTTCAAGTACGAACATCCAGAGATGTACGCGGAGATAGAAGCCAAACTGGCAGCGAACAAGAACGCACAGATGGCGACCTTCGAGACCTTCTCCGCGCCGATACGGGAGCGGCTGGAGTCGATGGGCTATCAGTTCTCGATAACGGCACGTATCAAGTCGGTCTATTCGATATGGAAGAAGATGATGACCAAGCAGATACCGTTCGAGGACGTGTATGACCTGCTGGCAGTGCGGATAGTGTTCACTCCCCACGACTCGATGTCGGAGAAAGACCAATGCTGGATGATTTACTCGGCGATTACGGAGATTTACCGTCCGCACCCCGAGCGGATACGCGACTGGATAAGCACTCCGAAAGCCAACGGCTATGAGGCACTGCACGTTACGGTGATGGGTCAGAACGGCGAGTGGGTGGAGGTGCAGATACGCACCGACCGCATGCACGAGTTGGCAGAGCACGGACTGGCGGCGCACTGGAAGTACAAGACGGGCGAGCAGGACGAGTCGGAGTTGGACAAGTGGCTGAGCGAGATAAAAGAGATACTGGAGCACCCCGAGAAAGACGCGATGGAGTTCTTGGACACCTTCAAGTTGAACCTGTTTGCGCAAGAGGTGTTCGTGTTCACTCCGACGGGCGAGATAAAGACCATGCCGCAAGGTGCTACCGCACTGGACTTCGCCTTCCTGCTGCACTCAGAATTAGGCGAGCACTGTATCGGGGCGAAGGTGAACCACACGCTGGTGCCGCTGAGTTATGAGTTGAAGGGAGGCGACCAAGTGGAAGTGCTGACCTCCGGCAGCCAGCACCCGCAAGAGAACTGGCTGGACTACGTAACCACCGCCAAGGCGCAATCGTGTCTGCGGGCGTATTTCCGCAGGGAGGAAAGGAGTTATATCAAGCGCGGAGAGAAACTGTTCCACGACGCGGTGGACATGATGGAGATGCCTGTGAACATGGATATGGCGGTGCAGAAAATGCTCAACCACTACCACTTGTCGCAGCCTATTCAGTTGTATTTGCAGATAGGAAAAGGGGCTATCCGCTTGAACGATATGCAGCAGATATTGTTCCCGAAGAAGAGTATCTGGAATATGATAAACCCGTTTGCAAGCACAGAGAAGAGTGCCTCCACCGAGGTGAAAGACGCGCCAACGGTGTTGGAGAAAGAAGCGACGGAGAAAGGGAAGAAGAAATCGCACTCGATAGTGCTGACGGACGAGAACTTAGGGAAAGAGTACGTCTTGGCAGACTGCTGCCACCCGATACCCGGCGACGAGGTCTTGGGCTACCTCGCAGAAGACGGGAAGATGTATATCCACAAGATAGACTGCGAGGAGGCGATGTTGCTCAAGACCTCGCACGGCAAACGGCTCTACACCGCGACATGGAACACCCACCGCGTGCAGTCGTTCGTGGAGACGATAGAGATACAGGGAATAGACAAGTTCGGCGTGTTTATCAATGTGCTGAAGACCATCACCGAGCAGTTCCATATCAACATGCGGGCGATGAACGTGGTAGCAGACGACGGTATATTCAAAGGGCAGTTGGAGGTGTATGTGTACGACAGAAAAGAGTTGCAAGACTTATTCGTCTCGCTGAGAAAGATACCCGAGATAAAGGCAGTAAAACGGGTGAGTACGAGTAATTCGTAATAGATAATAAGTAATAAGTAATACTTTACGATATGAAAAAGATTTTGACGACACTCTCTATGGCTCTCGTAGCAGTAGCCATGATGGCGCAACAGCCGGTGATTACGTTTGAGAAGACCGAGCATGACTTCGGCAAGATTAACGAAGCAGACGGTCGAGTAACAACTATCTTCACCTTCAAGAACGAAGGTATGGAGCCGTTAGTGCTGAGCAATGTACGCGCCAGCTGCGGTTGCACCACGCCGAAATGGCCGAAAGAACCCATCGAGCCCGGACAGACAGGGAACATCACTGTTACCTACAACCCGAGCGGTCGTCCCGGACGTTTCCAAAAGACCATCACCATCACCTCCAATGCTACCGAGGCAACCAAACGCCTGACTATCAAAGGTGAGGTGATTCCCAAGCCCGCCAACCCCGCGCAGAACTACAGCGTGAAGATGGATGGACTGAGCCTGAAGAGCAAAGCCGTACAGTTCGGTACTATTCGCAAAGGTGAAAACGCGAAGCGCGAGATAGAGTACGCAAACTTCACGAAAGAGAACATCCAAGTGGAGTTGGCAACCAGCGATGCCGATGTATGTCTGCTCTCGCAGGTTACGCTGGCAGAGTTGAAGCCCAACGAGACCGGCAAACTGGTGTTTATCTTCGACACGAAAGCCTGCAAGCAATACGGTCCGCAGACGCTGTACGCATACGTAGTGGTGAACGGAAAGCGTGTGATTACTGACGACTACAAGATTACGCTGTCGGCAGATGTAACGGAGGACTTCAGCAAACTGACCGCCGAAGAGCGCCAGCAAGCACCCATCATGAGCATTGAGAATACGCAGATAGACCTCGGCAAGATAGCCGCAGGCAAGAAACTGAAAGGCAGTTTCACTATCAAGAACAGCGGCACCAATGCCCTGATGATTCGCCGCCTTTACTGCTCGGACAGCCGCGTAACGGCTATCGGTCCGAAGAGCGTCAAGGCAGGTCAGAAAGGCAGCGTAGTGAAGGTGGAGGTGAACTCCGTAGAAGATGGTAAGCCGATGGAGCCCGGCAAGTACGCCCGCGTGCTGCAAGTGATTACCAACGACCCCAACCAGCCGCGCAAGAACGTTACACTGACTTGGGTAGTGGAGTAAGAATCAATTTGTAAATTAAGCCATGGAACATCCTGAAAACGACCAACAATACAAGGGTTTGACCGTGAACGCCGGTGTGGAGAACCTGCCGAGCGTGAACCCCTACTCTACTTTCCGCCGCAAGAAACGTGTGCTGCGCGCCGAGGACTACTTCGAAGGAATCCGCCGCGGAGACATCAGCATCCTGGGGCAGGCAGTAACGCTCGTGGAGAGCAACCTGCTTGCCGACCAAGCCATTGCGCAGAAAGTGATAGAGATGTGTCTGCCCTTTGCGGGCAACAGCGTCCGCGTGGGTATCACGGGTGTTCCGGGGGCAGGTAAATCGACCTTCATCGAGGCATTGGGCACTGAGTTGTGCCACCGAGGCAAGCACCTTGCTGTGCTCGCTATTGACCCTTCGAGCGAGCGCAGCCGCGGGAGTATCTTGGGCGACAAGACGCGCATGAACGAGTTGTCCACGGCTGCGAATGCGTTTATCCGCCCCAGCCCGTCCGCCGGTTCGCTGGGCGGTGTGGCGCGCAAGACGCGCGAGACGATAGTGCTGTGTGAGGCGGCAGGTTTCGACACGATACTGGTGGAGACCGTGGGTGTGGGACAGTCGGAGACGGCTGCACACTCGATGGTGGATTATTTCCTACTGCTGCAAGTAACCGGCACAGGCGATGAGTTGCAGGGTATCAAGCGCGGTATCATGGAGATGGCGGACGGGATTGCTATCAATAAATGCGATGGGAATAATGTGGAGCGCGCGCACGCGTCGCGCGTGAGTTTCCGCAACGCGTTGGCACTCTTCCCGCCCTCCGCATCGGGATGGAAGCCGGACGCACTATGTTGCTCCGCCGTGGAGAAGACCGGCATAGACGAGGTGTGGAAGAACATCGAAGACTATGTGGCTTTCACCAAAGCCAACGGCTATTTTAACCACCACCGCACCGAGCAAGCCAAATACTGGATGTACGAGACTATCAATCAGGCATTGCTGGACGGATTCTACAAGAACCCCGACATGGAGCAACGGATTGAAGATACCGAGAGACAAGTGCTCAACAACGAGATAAGCAGTTTTATCGCAGCAAACAACCTCTTAACCGAGTATGGCAAGCGCAACCACAAATAAAAGCACTGCCCGCAAACGCCCGCAGCAACCCACGATTATCAAAGTGGGTGCCAACGAGATGGGCAAACTTCCTCCTCAAGCCTTGGACTTGGAGGAAGCGGTGTTGGGTGCGCTGATGATAGAGAAAGAGGCATACGGAACGGTGGCAGACCTGCTGCGTCCGGAGGTGTTCTACAGCGACCAACACCGGCTGATATTCGAGGCGATACGCGCCTTAGCCGCCAAAGAGGAGCCGATAGACATGATGACCGTAGCGGAGAAACTGCGGCAGCAAGGCACGTTTGAGGAAGTAGGCGGCGCATCTACGTTGAGCGAACTGACCCGCTTGGTGGCATCTACCGCCCACCTGCGTTACCATGCGCAGATAGTGGCGCAGAAAGCCACGGCACGCGACCTGATAGCCATGGCGGCACGCATAGAGGAAGCCGGCTATGACGAGACGCAGGATGTGGAGGAACTGATGCAGCAAGCCGAGGCGGGTATCTTCGAGATTAGTCAGCGTTCGCAGAAGCGCGATGTGATGCCGGTGGACGAGGTGATTACCGAAGCACTGCGCCGCATTGACATAGCGAGCAAGAACGAGGGTAACCTGTCGGGTATTCCCTCCGGCTTTACCAATCTGGATAAGATAACCTCCGGCTGGCAGAAATCGGACTTGGTGATTATCGCTGCCCGCCCTGCCATGGGCAAGACCGCGTTTGTGCTCTCGATGGCGAAGAACATGGCGGTGAACTACCGTATCCCCGTGGCGATGTTCTCGCTGGAAATGTCGAATGTACAGTTGGTGAACCGTCTGATAATGAACGTCTGCGAGATAGAAGGCGACAAGGTGAAGACCGGCAAGATGACGCGCGAAGAGCACAAACGGCTCTACACGAAGATTAACGACTTGCAAGGTGCCCCACTCTATTTGGATGATACGCCATCGCTCTCGGTGTTTGAGTTTCGCAGCAAAGCCCGCAAGTTGGTGCGCGAGCACGGAGTGCAACTCATCATCATTGACTACTTGCAGTTGATGAACGCACAAGGGATGAACTTCGGCAGCCGCGAGCAGGAGGTGAGCATGATTTCGCGCAACCTGAAAGCCATGGCAAAGGAGTTGGATATACCGATTATTGCGCTGAGCCAGTTGAGCCGCGCCGTGGAAGGGCGCACGGGTATAGACGGCAAGAAACCGCAACTGAGCGACTTGCGCGAGTCGGGAGCGATTGAGCAAGACGCCGATATTGTTTGCTTCATCCATCGTCCGGAGTACTACCATATCTACAACGATGAGAAATCGAACAAAGACCTTCGCGGCTTGGGCGAAATCATCATCGCCAAGCACCGTAACGGTGCCACCGATGAGATATGGCTCCGTTTCCGCTCTAAGTTCGCCAAGTTCCAGAATGAGGACGAGGTAGCGGATGATGACTACGGCATACCCGCCGCGCCCGTGGGCAACGCTGACGGCGGCTGGAGCATGTCCTCGCGCATGAATACGATGAGTCCTGACGGAGCGTCCGTTTCTATGGGTTCGATGGGCGACGACAATGGTGCGCCGTTCTAACCGACCCTCTAAATCTCCCTTAAAGGGAGACTAAAGATAGTAATAGACAAATAGTCAAATAATATATGGAAAGAACAGTAATCATAGATGCGCTGAAGCGCACAGATTTTGGAAGTAAAATCAACGTCCGCGGATGGGTACGCAGCCGCCGCGGCAACAAGAACGTATCGTTCATTGCGCTGAACGACGGCTCTACCATCAAGAATATCCAGATAGTGGTTGACCTTGCAAACTTCTCGGAAGAGCAGTTGAAACCCGTAACCACGGGCTCGTGTATCTCCGCTACGGGTACGCTGGTAGAGAGCCAGGGTGCAGGTCAGGCAGTAGAGATTCAACTGACCGAGTTGGAGGTATATGGCACGGCAGACCCCGAGAAATATCCCTTGCAGAAGAAGGGGTTGAGCATGGAGTATCTGCGCACCATTGCGCACCTGCGTCCGCGCACAAACACCTTCGGCGCCGTGTTCCGCATTCGCCACAACATGGCAATGGCTATCCACACCTACTTCCACGAGCACGGCTATTTCTATTTCCATACGCCGCTCATCACGGCATCAGACTGCGAGGGTGCCGGGCAGATGTTCCAAGTTACGACCAAGAACCTGTACAACCTGAAATACGATGAAAATGGCAAGATAGACTACTCCGATGACTTCTTCGGTAAGCAGACATCCTTGACCGTATCGGGTCAGTTGGAAGGCGAGTTGGCTGCCATGGCGTTAGGTAAGATATACACCTTCGGTCCTACTTTCCGTGCCGAGAACTCCAACACACCGCGCCACTTGGCAGAGTTCTGGATGATTGAGCCCGAGGTGGCATTCATCCAAAAAGACGAGTTGATGGACTTGGAGGAGGACTTTATCAAGTACTGCGTGCGCTGGGCGTTGGCAAACTGCAAAGATGACTTGGAGTTCCTCAACCAGTTTGTGGATAAGGGGCTGATTGCCCGCTTGGAGTCGGTGGTAAATACAGACTTCGTCCGCCTAACCTATACGGAAGGCGTGAACATCCTGCAAGAGGCGGTGAAGAACGGCAAAAGGTTTGAGTTCCCCTGCGAGTGGGGCGATGATTTGGCTTCGGAGCACGAGCGTTTCTTGGTGGAGGAGCACTTCGGCAAGCCTGTGATTATGACAGACTACCCGAAGGATATCAAGGCTTTCTACATGAAAATCAACGAAGATGACAAGACGGTGCAAGGCACAGACGTACTCTTCCCGCAGATAGGCGAGATTATCGGCGGGTCGGTGCGCGAAGAGTCGTTGGATAAGTTGAATGCGGAGATTGAGCGTCGCCAGATTCCGATGAAGGACATGTGGTGGTACTTGGATACCCGCCGCTTTGGTGCCGCACCGCATGCCGGCTTCGGATTGGGCTTTGAGCGACTGATGCTCTTCGTAACGGGTATGCAGAACATCCGCGACGTGATACCTTTCCCGCGTACCCCAAAAACGGCTGAATTTTAATCATCCTTAAATAGGAAAATGCTATGAAGAAACTCTTTTTACTGCTTGGTGTGCTGGCGCTGACTACCACACTGACGGCACAAACATCTCTGCAAGGAGTGGTTGTGGACGCTAACAAACATGCCATTGTTGGTGCCACGGTTACACTTGCCAATCAAGACATCTCCACCACGACCAACACTGCAGGTGCCTTCACCCTACTCTACTTGGAGCCCCAAGATGAGGAAGTGATTATCGAAGCAGACGGCTACATTGCCACCATCGAGTTGGTGCAACTGCATGCCAACCAAACCAACGACATGGGAGAAGTGGTACTGCAGAAAGACATTGCTCGCGAGGCACAAGAGGAAATCCTTCTCAACTTGTCGGAGGAGGATTTGAATGATGACGAAGGACGTTCGCAAGCACAAGCGAGTGCATCTTCGGCATGTCAGGATGTATTCAATTCGCTTACCTCATTTGCTTGGTCCACAGCACGTTACCGTAACCGAGGCTACGAGCAGACCGCCGAGCAGAACTACATCAACGGCATTAACTTCAACAGTGCCGAGCGCGGACAGTTCAACTTCTCTTCGATGGGTGGTCTGAACGACGCAAGCCGCAACAAAGAGGTAGTCAATCCTTTGGAATCTACCAACTTCGGTTTTGGCGGGCTGGGCACTTCGACCAACTACCTGATGGAGGCATCGCGCTTCGCGCAAGGCTGGAAAGTGGGCGTTGCCGGCACCAACCGCAACTACAAAGCCCGCGTGAATGCCACATACGCTTCCGGCGTATTGGCTAACGGATGGGCGTTTGTCGGGCAAGTGGCATTCCGTTTCTCGCCGTATATTGACCAAAAGAACATCATCGGCGAGGGTATTCAGTACTACTCCGGCGGCTATTTCTTCGCTGCCGAGAAGAAATGGGACAGCGGCAATCGCCTCTCTATCGTAACCTTCGGTTCGCCCACCGAGCGCGGACAATCGGCTGCCGTTACGCAAGAGGTGTACGACCTGACGGGCTCTATCTATTACAACCCCTATTGGGGCTATCAGAACGGCAAAGTGCGCAACTCACGCGTGGTGAAATCATATGACCCCACAGCGATTGTCAACTACGATTGGAAGATAGACGACCATAATCTGCTGAAGTTCGCCGTAGGCTACCACTATGGCATGTACAGCAACTCCGCGCTCAACTTCTACAACGCGCCCGACCCACGTCCGGACTACTACCGCAACCTGCCCTCGTTCCTTTGGGACGGACAAATTACAGACAGCAACTCGGCGCAACTCTTTGACCCCAACGGCAACCACTACAACTACGGTAACTTCATCGGTGCAGACCTGAATGGCATAGGGCTGGGCATGGGTAGCATCGGACACGACGGACAATGGATTGGTCCGTCGGTAAATGCTGACCAATACAACAAGTTGGTGGACCTGTGGCAGAGCCGCGACGACGCTACCACGCAAATCAACTGGAACGACATCTATGCTGCTAACCTCGCCAACAACTACAACAACCCCAACGGCTCTGCACGCTACGTCTTGGAGCGTCGGCACAATGATATCCAAGAGGCGATGGTGAATATCCACTACACCAACACCAAAGCCGACCACCTGAAAGTAACGGCGGGCTTGGAAGGCAAATTTTCGCAGGGTATTCACTACAAATCGGTGGATGACCTGCTGGGTGCCAACCAGTGGATAGACGTTGACCCCTTTGCTGACCGCGATATCAAAGAGTTGGCAACCAACGCCGGACTGTCGCAGGAGGATATTGAGAACGTGAAGAAAAACGACATCGCCTCCGACTACAACGAGGTGAAGCACGATGGCGACCGCTTCGGCTACGACTATCGTATCAACATGGGGACGGTCAAAGTGTGGGCACAAAACGAGTGGAGTTTCAACGATGTGGACTTCTACTATGCGCTCCAACTCACCTACTCGTCTATGCAGCGCACCACCAACATGATTAACGGTCGTGCTTGGTATCTCGCCCAACTCAATCCCGACCAAGCTGAGCGTTACCTCGGCAAGCAAGCCAACGAGATTATTGCGCAAGCACAAGCGGGGACACTCCGAGTAGGCACAACCTATCTAGGTGCATCGCACCATTTTATAGACCCTGCCTTCAAATTAGGTGCTACCTACAAGATAAACGGGCGCAACCGCCTCAAAGTCAATGCGCTGGCGCAGACAACGGCTCCCTTAGCGCGCGACGCATATCTCTCGCCGCGTGTGCATGACCGTGCAATACGCACTATCTACACCCACGACAATGCCTCTTCGCTTTCGGACTACTATGCTGCCAGCGAGAAGACCGTGGGGGCTGACCTGACCTACGAATTCAACTACCCCATCGTGCGCGGTCGTCTGACAGGATTCTACACCCAATTCTGGGATGGCTCTGAGTTGAACGGCTACTACGATGACGAGGCTCGCACCTTTGTCAATCAAGCACTTACGGGTATCAATCGTCGCCATATGGGTATCGAAGCCGCTGTAGCCGTGAAACTCGGCACCTACTTCACCTTGACCGGTGCCACCAGCGTGGGCGACTATCGCTACACAAGCAACGCGATGGCTGTAACCTCCGCAGAGAACGGAATGGCACTGGCTGAAGATGTGAACGGGCAATCTGTTTTTGAACTGCGCGATGAGGTGCTGCTCAAAGGACTGAAAGTAGCGACCGGTCCGCAGGTAAACGCCAGCCTCAAACTCTCGTTCTTCCATTCCAAGATGTGGTTCGCTGATGTAACGGTTAGTTACTACGATTGGAACTACCTCTCCGTGGCTCCTTCGCGCCGCATGAAAGGACTCTTCACCGGTACACGCGCGGACGGAACGACCGTGAATGGTTGGTATGGAGGGGATAAACCCAATGCCATTGAGACAACGGATGGCAGGGCTACCGAACTCCAAGAGGATGGCTCTTTCCCTGCAAATGCCGTGTTAGATGCCAATGGGGTGCCAGTGCTAAAATACCCGTACAACATCATGTCCATGCAAGAGTCTTTGGTGGCAACTAACCCGCTGAACCGCTTTATCATCGATGCCAGCGTAGGCAAACTGATTTACTTGAAGAATCGTCAGTCGCTGTCCATCAACCTTTCAGTAACCAACTTGACAAATAACACCCACTTCAAGACAGGCGGTTATCAGCAGGCACGACTGCCGCGTATGACACGTCAAGGTGTAAGCGATAGCGAAAACTCAGTCATCTCCCCCAACGCTTGGAAATTCCCCTCCAAATACTACTACGCATGGGGAGCAAACTTCTTCTTAAGTCTCACCTATAAGTTCTAATGTACTATTATGAAACGCATTCATTCTATCATATCGGCATTTGCTCTCTGCTCGCTCTTTGTAGCGATGGTTGGTTGCAATCCCGCCCCGCTAACCGAGGCAGATGTATTCACCAATCCCGATGCCGTTGCCAACATCCTGCAACCCGGTGATTCAATCTACCACCTGAACGATTTTGTGGCTACTTTTATGACCGAAGAGGGCAATTTTCTGAGCGACTCCACACCCTATCGAACCCGCGCCACATCGGGAAACGGTATCTATTTGTTTTCCATCGATACTATTCCAACCGACACAATGGGTATCTATATCCGCGGTCGTGTATCCTCGGATGACTATGGAGGCAATTTCTACAAATCTATTGTCATTCAAGAGATTGTAGATGGCAAGCAACAGAACTTGCGCCTTTCAGTAGATATTGGTTCTGCCAATGGTCTCTACCAAATTGGTCAGGAACTGCTTATCCGTTGCAACGGCCTTTCCATCGGTCGCTATGCCAATCAACCGCAACTCTGCGTGCCGTCCTACAACAACAATATCTATGCGTCCAACGAATCGCAGAAAGTAGGTTGGGCACCCGGGCGTATTCCCAACGCGCTCTTCCGCAAAGCCACCACACTGATAGGCACTCCCGACCAGTCCAAACTGCAATACGATACCATTTCTATTGCAGATTTCATCGGCGAAGCACTATCGTACACCCTCGAAAATATGCAACGCGTGCGCGAGATGGATGGTCTTTTGGTATGCATCAAGGACATTCATTTTACGGGAGAATACGATAAAAATGGTACTCCAACACCCTGCACAACCGGCAATCCGGAAAAAGACGAAAATGCCAATGTATTTGCTCCAACAACCAATAATTTAGGCTTCCCGCAAGGTCGTATCATTATGGACGAGGAAGGTCGTCGCACATTGGTTTCCACCTCGGAATATGCCAAGTATGCACGCTACTATCTGCCCGAAACGGACTACGTCGGCACGGTAACCGGCATACTCGGTTACTATGCAGATAACGCTACCAGTATTGCACAATATGGGCTGGATAGTTACGAATGGTCTATCAGTATGCGCGATATTTTCGGCAGAAACGCCGGATTGAAGGACTTGGACCTCACAAACGCGGATGGTGAGAAGTGGATTCCGAAGGAATACAAACCGACCAACGCCACTGACTCAACGACCGTAGAATAATTTTCATTTTCAAGCCAACAGCCGTGAATTGGTTAGACATCCTGCTGCTACTTCCCCTGCTTGTCGGACTCGTCCGTGGGCTTATGCGAGGACTCATCACCGAGATTATCGCCATTGTGGCGATAATTCTCGGTATTGTTGGGGCTCGCCTGTGGGCAACGAAGTTCTCCGCTTGGCTACTCTTACAGTTCTCGTGGCCCGAAGCCGTATGCCATGTGGTTGCCTATGCCCTCTTATTCCTTGCGATTGCTATTGTCCTGAATATCGTGGGAAGACTACTATCCAAACTGTTGAAAGCCATTCAGTTAGGCTTTGTCAACCGTCTTCTTGGCGGTGTGTTCGGCACCCTCAAATGGCTGGTGGTGGTGCTGGTGGTGGTATTCTGCGTCCATATGCTGGACTCATATTTCCACTTTCTGGACAATAGCGAAGTGGTGAAAAACTCCCTACTCTATCATCCGTTCGTAGAAACTGCCAACCAGATAGTTCATCTTATTCCTAACGTTTCGGACTCGATTGTCGTCCAATAACTCATGCCCCCATTTTCGCGGGTCTATCGCGGGTCTATCGCGGGTCGTCCGCAGGTCGTCCGCAGGTCGGTCGTGAGTTGCTACGAATATGAACACCGTTTATTTCTCATTAGGTGCCAACTTGGGCGAACGTGAGCAAACGCTGCGCCAAGCCATCCGAATGATGGAACAGCGAATCGGTACGCTTCTTCGCTGCTCCTCTTTTTTTTATTCCGAGCCGTGGGGCTTCCAATCTGAACATGGTTTCTGCAATATCTGCGCCTCTTTCCACACCGAAATGCCACCGAAGCAACTGCTACAAGAGACCCAAACCATAGAGAGACTATTGGGGCGCACCGAGAAAAGTACCCGTCCCACAAACACTCATAGCCATGCTGCACTACCTGCCTACCACGACCGCACCATCGACATTGACCTGCTACAATACTTCGACAGCACTCACCACGAACTCTTCCTTCAAACGCCATCGCTTACTCTCCCCCACCCGCTCATGCACCAACGCGACTTCGTCCGCATTCCGCTTCAAGAGATTACGACCTAAGAAATCCAACGAACCGTGGAGCACAAACCACTACCCGTCAACTATCAAAAAAGCCGAACAAAATGTTCGGCTTTTTCGGTCATAAATATATGAGAACCTTTTATTTATCGTCCTCTACGGCTGCTTGGGCAGCGGCGAGGCGAGCGATAGGCACGCGGAAAGGCGAGCAGGAAGCGTAGTTCATACCCACGCGAGCGCAGAACTTCACAGACGAAGGCTCACCACCGTGCTCACCGCAGATACCGGTGCGCAATCCCGGACGAACGGCACGACCCTTCTCTACCGCCATCTTGATGAGTTGACCTACACCATTCTGGTCAAGCACTTGGAACGGGTCAACTTGCAGAATCTTCTTCTCCAAATAAACAGGTAAGAAGGAAGCGATATCGTCGCGACTGTAGCCGAAGGTCATCTGCGTCAGGTCGTTGGTACCGAAGGAGAAGTACTGTGCCTCAGTAGCGATGCGGTCTGCCGTCAGAGCAGCACGAGGAATCTCAATCATCGTACCAATCTCAAACTCAACCTCTACGCCATACTCGGCAAATACCTCCTTGGCAACGCGTTGGATAATCTCTTTCTGCTGTTTGAACTCGTAGAGGATACCAATCAGCGGCACCATGATTTCAGGCATCGGGTTCTTGCCTTCTTTCTTGAGTTCGCAAGCAGCGGAGAGGATAGCGCGGGTCTGCATAGCCGTAATCTCGGGGAACGTGATACCCAAACGGCAACCACGGTGACCCAACATCGGGTTGTTCTCTGCCAAAGAAGCCACACGCTGCTGGATTTCCTCTACCGATACGCCCATCTCCTCTGCCATGGTCTGCTGACCTGCCAAATCGTGGGGAACGAACTCATGCAACGGCGGGTCGAGCAGACGGATGTTTACGGGGAATCCGTCCATAGCCTCCAAGATACCCTTGAAGTCAGCCTTCTGGTAGGGCAACAGTTTAGCCAATGCTTTCTCACGTCCCTCGGTGTCCTTCGCAAGAATCATCTCACGCATAGCGACAATCTTCTTGTCCTCGAAGAACATGTGCTCGGTACGAGTCAGACCAATACCCTTTGCACCGAAGTCGCGAGCCACCTGTGCATCGTGCGGGGTGTCGGCGTTGGTACGAACCTGCAAGTGAGTGTACTTGTCGCAGAGGTCCATGAGGGCTTTGAAGTCGCCGGAGAGTTCAGCCGCGCGGGTCGGAATCTCACCTGCATAAACTTGACCGGTGGAGCCGTTGAGCGAGATATAATCACCCTCGTGGTAGGTAACGCCCTCGATGGTGAGGGTCTTAGCCTTGTAGTCCACGATGATAGCACCTGCACCCGAGACGCAGCACTTACCCATACCGCGAGCCACCACAGCAGCGTGGCTGGTCATACCACCGCGAGCAGTCAAGATACCCTCTGCAGCCGACATACCTGCCAAGTCCTCAGGCGAAGTCTCGATACGTACCATCACCACTTTATGACCGTCTTTGTGCCACTCTTGCGCATCGTCCGCATGGAACACAATCTGACCGCAAGCGGCACCCGGGCTGGCAGGCAGACCTTGGGTGATAACCTTTGCCTTCTTGAGGGCAGCCTTGTCGAATACGGGGTGCAGCAACTCATCAAGCTTCTGCGGCTCACAGCGAAGAATAGCCTCTTTCTCTGTAATAACACCTTCGCGCACAAGATCCATAGCAATCTTCACCATAGCGGTACCGGTACGCTTGCCGTTACGAGTCTGCAAGAACCAGAGTTTGCCTTCTTGTACGGTAAACTCCATATCCTGCATATCGCGGTAGTGGT
>JBJECJ010000029.1:0-2987 GCA_051870955.1 Paludibacteraceae bacterium
CTGAGCGGGTTGGGCTACTATTTCGCCATCAACGACTACGTGGATTTGCAAGTTACGGGCGATATCTACACGCGCGGCACATGGGCAGTCCGCGCGCAGTCGAAATATGTCTGGCGCTACAAGTTCAGCGGTAACGTGAGCATCAACTACCGCAACGACGTTACGGGCGAGAAAGACATGCCCAACTACTCGCAGGCGCGCAACTTCAGCATCCAATGGACGCACACGCAAGACGCGAAAGCCAACCCCTACTCCACCTTCTCGGCGAGCGTGAACTTCTCCACCTCGGGCTACAACCGCAGCAACATCAACGCCTACTACAATCCCGAACTGAACTCGGAGAACACCAAGAGTTCTAATATCTCCTACACCCAACGCTTCCCCGACAGCCCGTGGAGCCTGTCGCTCTCGGCGAACATCTCGCAGCGCACGAAAGACAGTACGCTCTCGCTGACCCTGCCCGAACTGAGCGTCAACATGAGCCGCGTCTATCCCTTCAAGCGCAAGAAGCCCGTCGGGAAAGAGAAATGGTACGAGAAAATCAGTCTCAGTTACTCCGGCAACGGGCGTATCGCCATCAACAACGTGAAGGAGAGTCAGTTCATCCACACTGATTTCCTGCGCGATTGGCAGACGGGTCTCAAGCACTCCATCCCTATCTCCGCCTCGTTCATGCTGTTTAAGTACCTGAGCGTTACGCCGAGCATCAACATGACCGACCGTATGTATTTCCAGCGCGTGGACCAGACCTGGGATGAGCAGGAGCAGCAACTGCACCGAGACACCACCAACGGGTTCTATAACGTGTTCGACTTCAATGTAGGCGTGTCCCTCAGCACCAAGTTATATGCGTTCTACACGCCTATCAAGAAACTATTCCCCAAAGGGAAGGTGGAGAAGTTCCGCCACGTGATAACGCCCTCACTTTCATTCAGTTACCACCCCGACTTCGGCAAATCCGGATGGGGCTACTACGGCGCTTACGACCAGCCGGTATATGAGGCGGAGACCGACCCCGCGACGGGGCGGAAGATACAGAAAATAGACGAAGCCGGCAACCCGATGTTCGTCCACCAGACCTACTCGCGCTTCCCCAACGGCATCTACGGCAACGCCGGACAGGGCGCCGCTGCTGCACTCTCGTTCTCATTAGGCAACAATCTCGAGATGAAGATTGTGAACAAAGACGACACCACCGGCAAAACGCCCTTCAAAGTGGTGAGCCTGATTGATAACCTCAGTATATCAGGCGGTTACAACTTCATTGCCGACTCAATGAACTGGAGCAACTTCTCCGTGAACCTGCGTATCAAGATACCGAAGGTGAACTACACCATCAACCTCAGCGGGCAGTTCGACCCCTATATGTACGAACTCAACGCGCTGGGGCAGCCTGTGCGCACCAACAAGCAGTATTGGAACAACGGGCGTTTCCCCCACTTCCTCGGCACCAGCACCAGTTTCTCCTATACCTTTAATAATCAGACCTTCCAGAAATGGTTCGGCAAAGATAAAAAGGGCAAGAAAGATGCCCCCGCGGATGAGGATAGCAACATGGATGATATCACCGTGGGGGCCGATGGGCTGGCGACAAACGGCAAACTGAACAAGGGCAAAGGCAAGCAGAAAGAGGCGGAGGTGGACGATGGGTATGTGAAGACCGATTTCCCGTGGAGCCTCAGCGTCAGTTACACCCTGCGCTACGGGCAAGGCAGCGAGTTCAATTACGACAAGATGTACTACAAGATGCAGTTCACCCACAACCTCTCTTTCTCCGGCTCGCTGGGCTTCGGCAAAGGCTGGAAAGTGAGTGCGTCCACGAGTTACGACTTCAAGGCGAAGAAGTTCGCCAGCGCCAACTTCAACGTGAGCCGCGACCTCCACTGCTGGAACATGACGGCATCGTTTGTGCCCTTCGGACCATACAAGAGTTACACCTTCCATATCGGCGTGAATGCATCGATGCTCGCCGACCTCAAATACGACAAGTCGAGCACCCAAAGCACCAACAAACGCGTGGATTGGTGGTAGGAATTTAATTAAGAATTAAGAGTTTAGAATTAAGAATTAAGAGTTTATGATAGTAGAAAACGAAAAAGTAGTTACCGCCACATACGAGATGTTTGTGGACGGAGAGAACGGACAAGAAGAGTTGATGGAGCGCGCTACGGCAGAGCACCCGCTGGTCTATTGCCACGGCTTGGGCATGATGCTCCCGAAGTTTGAAGCAGCACTGGCGGGCAAGCAGAAAGGCGACAAGTTCGACTTCCGCATTGACCATACGGATGCCTACGGCGAGTACGATGAGGAAGGTGTGCTGGATTTGGACAAGACGATGTTCTTCAACGGCGACGGCGAGTTCGACAGCGAGCGCGTGTATGTAGGCGCCATCGTGCCGATGAACACCGTGGACGGACAGATTGTGAACGCACAGATTCTGGAGATTAGCAAGGACAAGGTTACCATTGACCTCAACCACCCGCTGGCGGGCGAGAACCTGCATTTCGTGGGCGAGATTATCGACCTGCGCGATGTAACCCCCGCCGAGTTGGATGCCTTGCGCCATCCGCATAAGTGCGGCGGTTGCCACGGCTCTTGCAACAGTTCGTGCGGCGACTGCGAGGGTGGCTGCGGAGGATGTGAATAAGCCTTTTTGCAACAAAAAGACAGTTTTATTTGCATATCTCAAAAAAAAGCAGTATCTTTGCGGCACCTTAAACAGAGTATTTTTAATCTTTTTCATTCCGTATTATTATGTCATCCGTAAACAAAGTCATTCTTATTGGCAACGTAGGTTCTGACCCCGAAGTACGCTATCTTGACCGCGGCGTTGCCATCGCAAACTTCAATCTCGCCACCACCGAACGCGGCTACGTCATGCAGAACGGCACCCAAGTGCCCGACCGCACCGATTGGCACGCCATCGTCCTTTGGCGCAACCTCGCCGAGTGGGCGGAGAAATACGTTCGCAAGGGCATGAAACTATA
>JBJECJ010000030.1:0-14910 GCA_051870955.1 Paludibacteraceae bacterium
GGGCAGTGGCGGAGAGTCGCGAGCAGATGAGGCAGGCGTTGGCGCAGGCAACGGTGGTGATTATCACTTTCGGGACGGCATGGGTGTACGAATACGAGGGGCGTGTGGTCGCCAACTGCCACAAGTTGCCCGCCTCGGCATTTACCCGCAGACGGCTGACGGTCAATGAGATAGTGGCGGCATGGAAGCCTATTTTGGAGCAGTACAAGGACAAACACTTTATCTTCACCGTGTCGCCGATACGGCACGTGAAGGACGGCTTGCACGAGAACCAAGTATCGAAGGGAATTTTGTTGGCGGCGGTGGAGGAACTGATAGAGGACCCTCACAAACCCTCCAGGACCCCCTCCGACTCCCCCTACAGAGGGGGAGAGGAGAAGAATCTACCTTCGTCTATTGATACTAATTCTTCTCCCTCCCTTTGTAGGGAGGGTTGGGGAGGGTCTGAGGGTCGGGGTGGGTCTTACTTCCCTTCCTACGAGATAGTGCTGGACGAGTTGCGCGATTACCGTTTCTATGCGGAGGACATGGTGCACCCGTCGGCGCAGGCGGTGCAGTATGTGTGGGAGCGGTTTGTCAGCACCTACATGAGCCCGCAGACGCAACAGGAAATGCAGACGCTGCACCGTTTCTATCAGAAGAAACACCACCGTCTCCTCCATCCCGACAGCGAAGAGAGCAAGCGCTTCTTGCAGCAACTGGAGGAAGAAGAAGAGCGGCTTTTTTCTCGCTTCGGGAGGTAACGACCCGCGATAGACCCGCGATAGACCCGCGATAGACCCGCGATAAACTCAGTTTACATTACGAACGATGTCTCCTTACGAATTAGCATACGATTATGTGTTGCGCACCAACCGCTGTATCTTCCTCACGGGAAAGGCGGGCACGGGCAAGACCACGCTGCTCAGGCGCTTGCAGGCGGAGTGCCCGAAGCAGACGGTGGTGGTGGCCCCCACAGGAGTAGCCGCCATCAACGCTGAGGGGGTAACCATCCACTCGCTTTTTCAACTGCCGCCGCAACTCTTCCTGCCTACGCCCGCCGCCCGCAAGCAACTCTTCGCGGAGATGCAACTGCGGCAAGCCAAACTGCGGTTGCTGCGCAACATGGAGTTGCTGGTGATAGATGAGGTGAGCATGGTGCGCGCCGACCTGCTGGACACCATCGACGCCGTCTTGCGTCATGTGCGCCACCGCCGTAGCCTGCCCTTCGGCGGCGTGCAGGTGCTCTTCATCGGCGACCTCTACCAACTGTCGCCCGTTGCGCGCGAGCAGGAATGGCAGATGTTGCGCGAATACTACGAAGGACCCTATTTCTTCCAAGCCCGCGTCTTCCGCGAGATACAGCCCGTCTATATCGAACTCGACCACGTCTATCGTCAGCACGACATGCAGTTCATCGACCTGCTCAACGAGGTGCGCAACAACCGCCTCAGCCCGCAGTCGCTGAGCATGCTCAACAGCCGTTACCAACCCGATTGGCAGCCGCACGAGGGCGAACCGTTCCATATCACGCTCTCCACGCACAACCACAAAGTGGACGAACTCAACGCCGTGGAGTTTGACAAACTCACCGCGCCCGTGGAGGAGTATCATGCCACCATCAAAGGCACTTTCCCCGAGTCGATGTACCCGCTTGAGCCGGTCTTGCGGCTGAAAGTCGGCGCGCGGGTGATGTTCACGCGCAACGACTCCTCGCCCGAGAAGCAGTACTACAACGGCAAGTTGGGGATTGTGACGGAATGCGATAACGAGCATATCCTCGTGCAGAGCGACGAGGGCGAAGAGATAGCGGTGCATACCGAGATATGGGAGAACATCCGCTACACCGCGGTGCCCAACTCCGATGAGGTGAAGTCGGAGATAGCGGGCACGTTCACGCATATCCCTTTGCGTCTCGCGTGGGCGGTTACCATCCACAAGGCGCAGGGGCTGACCTTCGAGCATGTGGTGATAGACGCGGCAGATGCTTTCGCCGCAGGGCAAGTGTATGTGGCGCTGTCGCGTTGCCGTTCGCTGGAGGGGATTGTCTTGCTGAACCGCATCCCCGAGAGCGCGCTCTCCAACGCCCGCGAGGTCTTGCAGTTCACCGCCGCGCAGCCGACGCTCGAAGCCGTCGCCGACGGGTTGCAGCACTCGCAGCAGGAATACCTCCTGCTCCTGCTGTCTGACCTCTACGACTTCGGCGACTTGCTCTTTGCGCTTGAGGTGGTGCAGCGCGGCGTAGAGGGGACAGGCTCGTTCAACCTCGAGGAGACGCGCGCATACCTCACGCGATTGCGCCAAGCCTTGCAGGCAGAGCAGCAGGTGGCGGAGACATTCCAGAAGCAGATACGCGCCCTCATTGTCCGCGGGGATTGGGAACGGCTGCAACAACGTATGGCAGCAGCGCACGGCTATTTCGCGCCACGTATTCAGCAACTCTGCGACATCATCAAGGCGTCGCCCGCCTACACCGACAACAAGCAGGACGGGAAGGAGTACGAAGAGCGCATGACCGAACTACACACCGACCTTGCCCGCAAGTGCCGGCTCATGCAGCAGATAGCCGAGACGGAAGGGAAGTCCCCCTTTAAGGGGGATTTAGAGGGTCCGGAACGTTGGATAAACACGCTTTTCCAAGCCCGTGCCCGCTTCGTACCGCCGAAAATCAAACTGACTACCAAGGCAGAGAAAGAACTGCCGAAAGTGGAGACAGGACACCCCCAACTGCTCAAACAACTGCAGGCGTTGCGACGCAGAGTGGCAGGGGAGCAGGGCGTGGCGGACCAAGTATTTCGCGTGGCTGCTACCAAGACGCTGGTGGAAATTGCCAACCGCCTGCCCCAAACGAAAAAAGAGATGCTTGCCGTGAAAGGTATGGGTGCAAAGAAATATGCGCTCTACGGCGAACAGGCATTAGAGATTGTGAAGAAGTACTTGAAATAGTTAATAGTGAATAGTTAATAGTTAATATTGCATTGCAAATTTATATTGCTACACACAACGAGATATTAACTATTAACTATTCACTATTAACTATTCACTATTAACTATTAACTATTATGCCCGATTTGGTTTTTCAACGCAGGAAGTTCCCTCATCTTACAGACGAGGAGTTCCGTTTTATGGTGCAGCAGGAAGAAGGCAGAGAACGCTTGCGCGACAAACTGCCCACACTGGTGGAGCAAACCGATTGGTGGTTTCCGCCTCGTCTTGCCTGCGAGCAATGTAGCAGCGAGCGAACAGCCACCTACAAAGCCGAATTGATTAGACCGCTGTGCTGTCCGACCGCAAATGCTGATAGACCGCTAACGCTGTCCGACCGCTGCGTTGTCCGACCGCTCTCCACCCTTAACTCTCCACTCTCAACCCTCAACTCTCCACTATCAACCTTTATCGACCTCACGGGTGGCTATGGCATTGACAGTTTCTACCTCTCCGCGTTCGCCGAGGAGGCGCACTACGTGGAGCAAGACCCCGAACTATGTCGTATCGCGGCGCATAACTTCGCCCGCACACGCCCGCACATGCAAGTGCACAACACCACCGCCGAGGAGTTTTTATGCACGCTCCCTGACGCAAATAACGAAAGCAACGTTTTAATCTACCTCGACCCTGCCCGTCGCGACACCCACGGCGGCAAGGTCTTCCGCATAGAAGACTGCACACCCAACATCATAGACCTCTTGCCGCTGCTGCAACAAAAAAGCACCGTCCTGATGATTAAACTCAGTCCGATGCTTGACATCACCGCCGCGCTGCGCTCACTGGGGGAAGGCTGGCAGGTGCATGTGGTTGCCGTCCGCAACGAGGTGAAAGAACTGCTGTTTGTAAAAAGCACAACTCAACAACATGACCCCCTCCAACTCCCCCTACAAAGGGGGAGAGTAGATAAATTACATTCGACTATAAATACGAATCTTCTTTCCCCCTCCCTTTGTAGGGAGGGACGGGGAGGGTCCTATACCGCCGCCAATTATATCCACGACCATTGGCAGACGCTGACTTTCACGCTCCGACAGGAGCAGGAGGCGCAAGTCAGTTATTGGAATCCGCAAGATACTCCGCGCTATCTCTACGAGCCTAACGCTGCTATCCTCAAAGCCGCTGCCTTTCGTTTCGTGAGCGAGCACTTCCGCCTTGCCAAACTTGCTCCGAATACCCATCTCTATGCCGCTGACCACCTGCTGCCCGACTTCCCCGGGCGCGTGTGGGAGGTCATTTCGCCACTCACAAGCAGCATGCTCAAGCACCTGCCCGAAGACCTCCGAGAGCAGGGAGCCTCTATTCTCACCCGCAACTATCCCCTCTCTGCCGACCAACTGCGCAAGAAACTCAAACTCAAAGACAGCGCCACCCGCACTATCATCGCCGCCCGAGCAGCAGACAAGCCCATGCTCTTCCTTGCCACCAAGCCATAGCCCTCTCTCCCCCTACCCCTCTCGCGGAGCCTCACACGCAGTAATCCCGCACAAAATTACGAAAACACTTGCGTATATCAAAAAAAAAGCGTACCTTTGCAGCCTGTTAGCGCACGCAAACAGCAGGTTGCGCGTGCGATGACGTTCTATAACAGCAACGAAACCATATGGAACAAGAAGAAAAATGGACTACCGTGATACGCCCGAAGGAGCGACTTCTGAGTGTTGACTTCAAGGAGATTTGGCAGTATCGCGACTTGCTCACTCTGTTTGTTAAGCGCAATATCATCACCCAGTACAAGCAGACGGTGCTCGGACCACTCTGGTACTTGATACAACCTCTGATGACCACCGTCATGTACATGGTGGTATTCGGCGGCATTGCCAAGATTAGCACCGACGGACTCCCCCAACCTCTGTTCTATCTGGCGGGTATATGCTTCTGGCAATACTTCGCCGACTGCCTGAACAAGACGAGCAACACGTTCGTAGCAAACGCAGGTATCTTCGGTAAAGTCTATTTCCCGCGCCTCATCACTCCGTTGAGCGACGCAGTAAGCAACCTTGTACGGTTCAGTATCCAGTTCGGTTTGTTCCTTGCGGTATATGCTTACTACCAAATCTTTACCGATGTGCAGATACACACCAACTGGTACGCACTGATGATACCTGTATTGGTTGTGATGTTAGCGGGTTTAGCATTGGGTTTCGGTATCCTCTTCTCCAGCATGACGACCAAGTATCGCGACCTGCAACTGCTGTTATCTTTCTTCGTCAGCCTGTGGATGTACGCCACTCCCGTTATCTATCCGCTGTCCACCATCACCAATCCGAAGTTGCTTCTCCTCATGCAGTTGAACCCCTTGACCGGTATCATTGAGTTCTTTAAGTACGGCATGCTGGGTGTAGGTTGCCACGAATGGTGGATGTTAGGCTATTCGTTTGCGTTTATGGTAGTGCTCTTGGGCTGTGGCATTGTGGTATTCAACAAGGTGCAACGCTCATTCATGGATACCGTTTAGGCCATGATTCTTTATCCTAACTGCAAGATTAACGTGGGCTTGCGCGTAGTGCGCAAGCGGGAAGACGGTTACCATGATTTGGAAACCATCTTCTATCCCATTATGGGTTTGCATGATGAGTTGGAGATAGAGTCAAGCCAGGCGTTCTCTTTTGTTCAGGAAGGGATAGTGGTGGATTGTCCTGCGGAGAGCAACCTCATCGTGAGGTGCTACCGTCAGATGCGGGAGCATTACCCTGAGATAGGCGATGTGCATATTCGTTTCCGCAAGCACATCCCCTTTGGGGCAGGTCTGGGCGGGGGCAGCAGCGACGCAGCACATACCGCCATCGCACTGAATGAGATTTTTCAGTTAGGACTGTCGCGCGAGCAGTTGGCAAACGAGGTGCGCACGCTCGGAGCAGATTGTCCGTTCTTTATCTACAACACACCTTGCTTTGCCGAAGGCATAGGCGATGTGCTCCACCCTATTGACTTCTCCCTAAGCGGGTTGCGTATCGTTATGATTAAGCCCGATTGCGGTGTGTCAACGCGCGAAGCATACAGCGGGATACACCTCGAAGCGGAGCAAAACAACGAGCGGCACTCTGCCATGTCGTCTCTCTATCGCGACGAACGCTGGTGGGAACACGCTTGTTTTGCGAACGATTTCGAACAGTCGGTCTTTCCCTTGCACCCCGAGATAGGATGTATCAAGCAGCGTTTGTCGGAAGCGGGGGCGCTTTTTGCCTCCATGTCGGGTAGCGGGTCAACTGTGTTCGGTCTTTTTGAGAACAATGCGGAACGTGGTGCCGACACCCGGTTTAGAACTCTTCACGAAGAGTTTGCCTCGATGATACTCCTCGATGATACGCTTTGAGAGCGTAAGTCCCAATCCCCATCCTCTCTTTTTCGTAGTGAAACCTGCTTGGAAGATACGCCTTTGCGTGTGTTTGTCCATGCCTTTGCCGTTGTCGCACACGTCTATCACCACCTCTTCGGGCTCTTCTTGCAAGCGGATGGTTATCTTCCCCGCTCCTCCCATGGCGTCCACAGCATTCTTTATCAGGTTCTCTATTACCCACTCCAACAGTTGCACATTCTGCACCACGGCAAGCGATGCCTGAGATGTTTGCAGGTTCATCTCTATCTTCACTTTACTGCTCACGCGCGTACGCATGTAGTCCACCGTCTCTGCCACTGTGGATATGACATCCGATTCCTGCAATTCGGGTTCGCTTCCTATCTTGGAGAATCGGTCTGCTATGGTGCTCAGCCTGTTGATGTCCGCCCTCATCTGCGGTATCAAATCGTCGTCGGGATAGCGTTCGGCAAGCAGTTGCTGCCACGCATTAAGCGAGGAGATAGGCGTACCCAACTGGTGCGCCGTTTCTTTGCTCAACCCAGCCCATAGTCGGTCTTGCTCTCCCCGCTGCGCCGTCAATAACATCCACACGGCGATGGTGATAAAGATGAATATCAGCAGGAACTGCAAGTAAGGCACATAGCGGAGCAGGCGCAAGAGGTTGGATTCGTCGTAGTAGATATACTGCACATTGTCTTCGGCAATACGCAACTCGATAGGACCGAAAAGCGTCCGCGGGTCGTCCACGGGCTTTTTCACATTGCGGCTAAGCAGGATATTGCCATCAGCGTCCGTGATATAAACAGGGATGTTGGTGTTCTTCTCGATGATGGAAGAAACGAAATTGATGTCGGTATCTTCATCGGCAAGAATGAGTTGCCTCGTAGCCTCCGCCCAAATGGCTACGTTCTTTTGCTCCTCCAATGCCAATTGTCGAGACAGGTTGTTCGTAAACAAGACCGAGACGATAACAAATGCCAAGGCAATGACCAGCACCCAAGAACCTATGTAGCGACCATTCATACGGAATATATTTTACAGAATAGGCTGCAAAGGTACATCTTTTTTCTGAATTATGCAACAAAGAAAATAAAAAAAGTTATCGTTCAGGCAGAAGGGCGGTTGATTGTCGGGCAAACCGCATAACGGTCTTGACATATTCCCCCAAAAAAGGTAGCATATTCATGGTATATCCCCTCGACAATCACCCAAGAATCACCCAAGATAGTCTCGGTGAGGTCTGCATACAGAATAAGCGAAGACTGTCGTCTGTCAGGACAGATGACGGCATAGGACAAAAGAGGGAACCTGCTCGGAAGTTACCAACGCAGCAGCGGGTCGTCGGAAGCGGCGGAGGATAGTCGCAGTTGTGTGCCGTCGCACAGGACAGGACGGGCATTTTGCAGCGCAGCGGTCAGGGAGCGGCTGCTCTCCGGCGTAGAGAGCAGGTAGAAACGGAGTGTAGCAGAAGAGGGATAAGCCGCAAAAAGAGGGTCGGCAGAGAGATACCACTCGAGACGGTCAATCGGGAAATAAGCGAGGGCGGCGCGGTGGAAACGCAGGATGTGCCGCGCCTGCTTGGGGACGACCTTGATACCTATCCTGCCGTCTTTGAAATATGCTACGCAGACCACGCGCGACTTGGGTTTCCCTTGTGCCTGCTCATGCTGCTCGGCAGTGAGGCGATGGGAGATACGGATATGCCTGCCCGTGGCATTGATACGCGCCATCTGCTCGCGGAAAAGGCGCCCATGCGCAGAGGTATCCTGCCATTGGTTGAAAGCGATGAAGTAGTGAATCATCTCGTGGAGGATAGTATCTTCGAGCACCTCCTCGGGCAAGTCTATGCGCGTGTTGATACGCAAGACGAAATCGGAATAGAGCCAGCGGCGGCTGAGGAGCCTGCGCTCCTTGCGGAAACAGACCTTGCCGAGGAAGGTCTTGGCATTGCTCAGTTTGATGGGGATGGGCGGCAGTTGATTGTTAAAAAACTGCCTGTTGAAATCATCGAACTTCTGTCGGATATATGGAATGGTGGCAACCAAGTTTGAAACGCAAAGTGAGAGATTATCATTCGTGTGCAAAGGTACAGAAAAAACGGGATATACGCAAATAAAAGTGCACCTTTCTACAATGTTTCTTGGCTTGGTTATATGTATTTGGCAGGAAATCGGATGCGTTTTTTAGGCATCAAACTAGCCAAGCACCTTTTCGTTTCAACAACTATTTTCAAAAATTGTCCAAATATGTTTGCTCCGTTAATTGCCGTGTAATCAGTCATTCATTGATTACCCAAAATCAAATTAGTGCTGGAATACCGGAAGTATTCGCCTCCAGCGAACTCACATTATTTAATCTTTTTCTTTGCAATAATGCACATTCTATTGTGCAATTTGGATGATTCTATTTCTCTTTGGATGTTTGGGTGCACAAGAATTACTCGGAGAGGATATGCTGTATGCGTTTGGCGTCGGAGCGGGTGAAGCCGTTGGCTACGGTGCGCTGCCCGCCTTTGGTCTCGATGATGATGTCGGCAAAGAGCAGCCCCGCGTTGAGCGACACGCTGCCGATGGCGCTACGCTGAATGACCGTACTCTCGTACCCGATGAGTTTGGCTTTGTAGAAAATCACTTTCTCCTCATCTATTTCCAACTTGTCAGGAAACACCACATTTCCACTCGTGATGTGGCTTGCATTGAATTGATAAGACATAATTTATTTACGAATTAATGATTTCTTTGTTGCAATAGTTTATCCATTTTCTCGTTGAGTTCCTTCACCTGTTTTTCTAACTCATCGTTGTTATCACTCACCATGGCATCTACGAAGATAGAATTGACCAATGACAATCCGATGATACTGCATAGGATTAGCAATATGCTGAAATAGAGTCTGACAAGACGTGCCGTGGCGATAGTGGAATGTGCCGCGATAGTATCCGGTATCTCGTTCCAACCTTCTCCCGTGCATATACGGAATATACTATAAATACTGTCAATGGGTGTAGCAAAATACTCGGGTGCAGACTCTTTGAATAGCGCGCAAGAAAGCAAGGCTACCACTACTATCAGTAGCAAGAAACTCGCAAACACACCGGCACTTTCGCGCATGGCTTTCCCGAAATTGCGAACTATCGCCGTGAAATTAGGAAAGACGTGCAGAATACGGAAGAACCGTAGTACACGGAGCAGTCGCAATATAAGCAGGATAGAAAGGCTGCTGCCAATCATTCCTTCTGGTAGGAAGAATGCCACTACAGACGGAATGGATAGTATTACCAATGTGCCATCCATACAGTTCCAACCGTTGCGCCAATAACCTTTCAGCCCAAATACGGATAGTTTTACGCCCATCTCAACCATAAAAAAGAGGGTACAGATTAAATCGGCGAGAGATAGCCAAAATGGATTATATCCACTTTCTTGTGCAAAGAGAAGGGCCGCATTCAGCAGGATTACTACCAAGACAAGATGCTCATTAAGAAAGATTTTAGAAAGTAACTTTTTCATAATACTTTTTTTTGTGTAGTTTTCGCTTGTTTTATGGTTTTGTTAGTTGATATAGTCTTTCATCCCAAAATCGTGTCCTTTGGGTCGTTTAAGCATTTCTTCGGGGATTGTTTTCGTTACATCTGGTTCTAAATGGGCGTTCAACAGGTCTGCCAAATCTTTTGCATATTGCAGGTAGAAATTGTCAAACACAAACAGTCTTGCCTCTATACGTAGTGTAAACGAGTTAGGGCAAACAAGGTGTCGGGATAGCAACTGACAAACACCTCGTCTTCTATTTCAGTTACACTATCCGGTATCGTAACATGGGTCAGTTTTTCGCATTCTTGAAACATAGCATAATATAGTTTTTTTACTCCTTTCGGAATGACGATATTGGTCAAACTTGCGCATTGCCCAAACGCTTCTTGCTCAATTTCTGTTACGCTATCAGGTAGCATTATGGCTGATAAACTTTGGCAATTCCAAAAAGCCGAACTACCAATTTTAGTTACACTATTTGGAATGGTGAGACTATTCAGGCTATGACAGTTACTGAATAAACTTCTCTCTATTTCTGTTACACCATTAGGGATATTTATTGATTTGATCGAATTGCAAAATGCGAATGCCCCATCCCCAATACTCTTTACGCTATCGGGTATAGTGATTGATGTTAAACTTTTACACCAACTGAACGCAGATTCCCCAATGCTTGTTACGCTATCGGGGATAGTGATTTCGACTAAACTTTCGCACTGATAGAATGCCTTTTTCCCAATACTCGTTACAGGATACTTCTTCCCCTCAAAAGATATTTTACTTGGGATAGAGACAGATGTTGTTCCTTCCTTCACATCGATAACAGCCATCTCCTCTTTCCCCTCAATAATTTGGTAATAGATACCATCTTTTAGAATTTTCTCGCTCATAGTGATTAGTGTGTTTTTATAGTTTTGGCTACTCTGTTTAGGGTTTTCGCCATTGTCCCTGTATTTTATTTGTTTGTTTTCTATATGTAGTGATAATGGTAGGTCGTATGATTGATAAAAAGCATAATTCTATTTCAGAAATTTGCACGTTTCAAAAATAATCTGTATCTTTGCGGCTCAAAACGAATTACTAATAATCCTAATACGGCTCAAATCGCACCGAAAAATGCGTCAAAAAGAGCTGTTTTTGAGCCGAAAAAAGTTTTCATTATGGACACAAACCGCGAAATACTGCAATTTCTGCATTATCATCCCCTTTCATCAAGAGCGGAAATAACGGATGGTCTTGCGTTTCTTGGTAGCGATGCAACGATGAAGCGTTTGCTTGCTTATGAGGTGCAACAAGGGAATATCGTGGTATCCGGCACAGGTCGTGCCACGCGCTATTCTCTCAGCAACCAAGCGCACTTGTGTATGCCTATCCATTTGGATACTTATTTTGCACAGGATGTCGATGAACGCAAAGTGCAGACGAGTTTTAATTTCGATTTGATTCGTGAGCAGTTGCCCAATGTTGATCTGTTTACCTCCGAAGAGTTGAGGCACTTGTCGCTATTGCAAGAGGAGTTTCGACAACATATAGAGGAGATGAGTGAGAACGAATATCGGAAGGAGATGGAACGACTAGGGATTGATTTGAGTTGGAAATCTTCACAGATAGAAGGCAATACCTATTCCCTTTTAGAAACAGAGCGATTGCTACGCGAAAGCAAAACAGCGGATGGCAAGACAAAAGAGGAAGCAGTTATGCTATTAAATCATAAGGATGCCTTGCGTTTTATTGTAGACAATCCCGATTATTTGCAGCAACTATCCATAAGCCGCATAGAAGATATACATACCCTGCTCACTCGAGAATTGTCTGTGGATAAAGGGATTCGTCATCGCCGCGTAGGTATTACGGGAACGAACTACCATCCGCTGGATAATGAGTTTCAAATACGAGAGGCATTAGAGGATACTTGTTGTTTGATTAACGCTAAGTCGTGTGTTTTTGAGAAAGCCCTCTTGGCACTTGTCTTGCTCAGTTATATACAGGCCTTTTCGGATGGCAACAAGCGTACAGCCCGCATCATCAGCAATGCTATTTTAATTGCCAACGGCTATTGCCCTCTTTCCTTCCGCTCCGTAGATTCAATAGACTACAAGAAAGCGATGTTGTTATTCTATGAACAGAATAACCTATATGCTTTCAAGCAGATTTTTATCTCCCAATATGAGTTTGCTGTACGAGAGTACTTTTAACCCTACCATTATTTCAAAGAACATGCGGCGCAGATGTATAGTCATCCGGCGGGGGGCAACCCCGCTGAATGACTATGCTTTATACCACTAAAATACAGTAATTGATTTTGGTAGTTCTATTGATGTCATGGTATTTAAATGTGTTATTGGCTACTCTGCTTAGGGTTTTCGCCATTGTCCTTTTTTTATATTGTGGTTATGTTTCTCTAAATTGACTTCTATAGGTCAAACTCGGAATCATCGGTAAGCATTTGTTGCACGCTATTGATGTCTGCTAATGCTTTGAAGGGGCTTGATGCAGCTAACTCATTGATGGACGTTAAGCCCATAGATAGCATGGCGTTATCTCCTGTGGCAAGTGCCTTATCCACCACTTCAAATTGCTTGGCAAAGATTGCGCTGCGTTCGTCAAAGGATTTGTCGAGATACTCTTGGAGCGTATCGCGCATGGCTTCCACCTTCTTAATGGCGACTTCGGCATCCATACGAATTTGTTTGCGTTTGGTTTCCTGCATCTCGGCGAATTTGGCAACCTCCTGAGTTACCTTTGCAAATCGCCGAAAACTTTCTGCGACTGCCTGTGGAGAACTGAAATCTAACTGTACTGCATTGTAAACATCGTTGATAAATTGTTCCTCCTCTTCTTCCGTCATATTTTCTTTTACGGTGGGAACACAAGTAGTCGGGCTGACTTCTACGGAGCAATCCGAAACTGCCGGACACTCGGGTATTTCCGTCTGTTGTCTTGTTCCCGCTTCGGGAATGGCACCTCCTATAGCGTCCCGACGGGTTGGGACGCTACCGGTGTTTTGGTTTATGGCAGCAATGGCAAAGGCGGTTGCTGCCAATTGCTCTGATATCTCTTTGCCTGCCATCTGTTGAAGAATAGTTTTCATGGCAGGGTTAGCCGTGATATTCCCGACAAAAGAGGAGATAGAGGAAACGATTTCTTCCCCTTTGGGGTTAGTGCTTGCGATGGCAGCCACGGCAGGAACCACTCCCGTTTGAACAATCCCCATCACTTTGTCTGAACGAATCGCCATTTTGTTGAGGCGTTGCGAAATGATATAATATAATAAATCAGAAAGGGTGTTGGTGAAGGGTTGCAGTTGTGCGTCTTGTACCCCGTATTTCTCTTGTAGAGAAGCGGAGAAAGTTTTTAGAAGAGCGGATATAGACGCCTTTATGCTTTGTTCGCCAACCGCATTCCATGCAAAACTAACGATTTCTCGAATGCCATTTGTCTTGTTTGTTGCCATGTTGTTAATTAGTTATTTGGTTAATGCAATTCGTTGTTTAACACTTTGAGCACTTTCCCTGCTGCAATGCCGGAACTCTCGCTGACATTACCCTCATCGTCCATTACGGGAACTTGCCCTAATTCGCTCATTGACTTGATAAGGATAGCCGTTTGTTGGAATATGGTTAGATGCTCTTTGTTATTCGGGTCAAAGCCAATCATGATATCCGCCAATTGTTCCAATGCCTGCAAGCAACGCGCTTTTAGTTGTATGGTAACATCCTGCAACTCCAGTGCTCGTTTGTTGATATTGTCTATCATAGTCCATCCTAATTCCATTTTGGCTTTCATTTCCTGCATGTCGGCTAAGTATTGTGTAGCTTCGGTATGTTTCTTTGCAAAATAGGCAGTGGCGACCACGCTGGCAGAAGCCAATGCCACTACGCCGGTTAGCGTACCCAGCACAGCTATGCCCCCGGCAACACCTAACCCGCCGGATGCGATGGAGCCGCCTCCCAACCATGCAAAGACGGCATTGGTGGCTGCTGCGCCATGCAAAGAAGCGATAGCGGTACCTGTGCTTGCTGCGGCAAACTGTGTTACCAATGCAGGGACACCCATCGCAACGGCTACAGCTGAGCTTCCGGCGGAAGCTAATGTTTTAAGGGCACTGGATGCATTCATGTGGATAGTTTCCAACTCTTTGACCTGCTCGGGAGTGATATTGATACTGGTCATAATATCATACTCTTTCACTTTGGTCTTTTTGTTGATGAGATCCAAATAGATGATGAACTTACCCACCGTTTCCTGCAATGCTTCGAGGCGTATGCGACCAAACTTATCCAAGATGTCGTTGCTCTCTGCGCGCCTCCTTTCGTTTTCCGACTCGATATAGGCTTTTATTTCATCCGCTTGTGCCTTTTCATCTTTGGCAGCTTTGGCATCTTGATACGCCTGCACTCCGCTAATCGTTTTGCCGATTTTGACGGCTCCTTTCCCGGCATCTTGCAGAATATCGGGAATACCATCCCCATCCTTATCCTCCGTCAGGCGATTTTGTATATTATTCCCGAGGGTTACATACGTTTCTTTGTCTGATAAGGTCTTTCCTATCTGGACATAGTTTTCTTTGTCTGACAAAACTTGTGCTGTCGCTATAGCTTTTCCTTTCACATCTTCGGCTACGCCTTGCGCAGCGGTCTTGGCAGCATCCAATCCTTTGGAGGCTTGCTCTTGGGCTTTCTGAGCGAAACCCATTAGTTTACTGAAATCCATATATGCTGTGTTTTTTAGTTTATTTTCAATCGGTGGGCACAACTTATGTTCTGCCACTTGAGGTTGGGCAATTCTACCTTGACCGGTTCCCGACAGGTCGGGATAAACAGGGTCGCACCCGGACATAATGCACATTCCGTTGAGCATATTTTGCCAAAAACCAAAGAAAATTGCACATCCTATTGTGCAATTCGGATAATTTCATCCCTCTTGGATGTTTGGCTTCTTATATTGAATGTATATTATTTCAACGAACATGCGGGGTGAGCGTTATAAAAACATCTTCACTTATTAAGGGGGTGCCGTATTTTCGGCATCTGGTGTAAAAAAGGACGGCAAAGTGCTATTTTTAGGCGTATAGGTCATTTTGCAGTCTGAAATCTTTGTAATATTATGAATTAT